>PLWR01000141.1 GCA_003165615.1 Acidobacteriota bacterium
CGTAGAAGGCCAGGTTCTCGGAACCCGTCAACGACTGGAGTCGCGCGGCCATTGCGTCGGAGGTAAGTGGGCCGGTGGCGATCAGGGCCAAACCGTCCTCGGGAACCTGTTGCAGCTCCTCCCGCCGCAGCGTGATGAGCGCGTGGCCGGCAATGGCCGCGGTAACGCCCTCGCCAAAACGCTCGCGATCAACCGCCAGCGCCGATCCACCCGGCACAGCGCACTCACCCGCCACCCGCATCAGGAGCGAGCCCGCGCGCCGCAGCTCCTCTTTCAGCAGCCACGACGCTGCCCCGCGCGAATTCGATTTCAGCGAGTTGCTGCAAACCAGCTCCGCCAGCCGGCCGGTCTTGTGCGCAGGGGTCGGGCGTGTCGGACGCATCTCATAAAGCGTCACGGCCACGCCGCGCTCGGCCAGTTGCCAAGCCGCCTCGCTTCCCGCGAGCCCCCCTCCGGCAATGATCACTGACTTCATTCCGTCTCCATCTTGATCCCTGTCCCTACCCGCCAGCGATTATAACAGCCGGGCGGAAGAGTCGCACTTCGGCATTGCGGTCCTTGGCCAACTCACTCCGTGTCCTCCGGGTGAAAGCTTTTCCGGTCGCAGAGGACACAGAGACATTTCCGAGCACCGCCCCCCTTGTGACACTTCCAGAACTGCCACCCGCCCGGTAGCGGGGTTGAGTTTTTGCAGGCAAACTGGCTCCTATTGAACGCCGACACGTGTTGCATTGCGGGGTATAATCGCGGCGCTCCGTTCGGCGGGAAGCAGGAGGCGGAATGAACACCATTTCTAAAAGGTTGCTGTTTTGGACGCCACGCGCCATCTGCATTGCCTTTGCCATTTTTCTGAGTTTGTTCGCGCTCGACGTTTTGAGTGAGGGTTATGGCTTTTGGAAAACCCTATTGGCGCTTTTGATTCATCTTGTTCCCGTTTACATCGTCCTGGCACAGACCCAGTTGTTGGGGGTCTGCGATTTCGCGAAGCGACCTGTGTGAGCTCACGGCTCATTCGAATCGGCTTGGAGAACGGCACACTGCCGGAGAGCATGCCCGCGCCAGAGCCATGCCGGAAGGGAGTCCCTTCGGGAGATCGCAGACCCCAAAGTACGGGGGTCTGCGCCAGCCGGCGAAGCACGCAACCTGAAGAACCCGAGTGGTCTTCGTGCAACCCCGCAAAACAAAGAACCACGGTTGACTCGAACTAAGAATCAACCGTGGTTCAAATGGCCCGACGCTTGAAGGTGCGACTAGTAATCAACAGCTTTAGCTTAACCGGACTAAGGCAATGCAAGGACTTCTGAAACTGTTACCCCTAACAGCGATCGCGGCCCATCCCTCTCAACCGTCGGTCAGTGATGGCCGCCGCTTGAGCCGCCGCCATGCCCGCCACCACCAGCACCAGGGCCAGTGCCCATGCTGTTCATTGGCCCACTGGCGGCGTTGCTGACCCCGCCTCCCCCGCTTGATATCATTCCGCTCCCGCTGGCTTGGGAAGAGTTTGAGGACTGTTGTTGCCCATGGGGCATTATGGTCGGGCCGCCCAATCCGGCCCGGCGCGAGAGTTCAGGACCTTGAGACCCATTCATTCCTCTGGGCCCGCGGGAGCCGCTGAAGGCGTCGCCGTGAAATTCACCAACTGTACCGCCCACGTTGTATTGCCCACCCAAGGTTGTTCCCAGGCGCGCACGCAGCGGTTGGTTGAAGGAGTGCCCTGCTTGCAGCGAGCTCTCTATTGCCGGGTCGCCTCCCGTGAGAATGGAAGACGGGGCATTCGAGTGCGTCATCCCGGCATTCGGTACAATTGACGTTTCCGAATTTGCCGAGAGCCGTGGCCCGGGGAGCATCGCTCCGGCGCCAGGTTCAAATGGCATGCTGGTAATCCTGGCTCCGGCCGTGATGGGCACAAGGTTCACATTTTGGGGGCTAATTTGCATCCCGTTCTGAACCGCGCTGCCCGCGATGGTGGTCACTATACTTTGTCCCGCCACGCCGGGCTTGCCGATGGGGGCCCAGCCAACCCATCCCGGCCCTGAGTACCAACTGACCAATGCCGGCGAAAATCCCGCTGCGTTGCCGGGCATCCAAAACCACCCGAAGCCGGAGGCGAAATTCCAATTGCCGTAGTGATAAGGCATCCAGCCCCAGGGCTCGCCGGAAATCCAGGTGTAACCCATGCCGGGGTACCAGCTCCACATTCCCATGGTGTAGGGCGACCAGCCCATCGACGCGAACGGCGACCAGCCATAGCCGAAACCGGGGAAGTATCCCCATTCACCATAAGCGTCGAGATCGCTCCAGCCATAAATCGATCCCCGCGCCGAGACGGCCTGATCATTCATGGCAAGCTGCGCCTGGGTATCGCGCTGGGACGTCCAGTTGTCCCACGAATCTTTCACGATTCCCTGCTTGGTGTTAAAGGCTACCTGACTGGCCCCGGGATCAAATTCCAGGACTTTGTTCTTGCCCAGTTTCACCGTCTGGGAGGCCTCCGCGATCTCCACGGAGCCGGAAAACACTTCCACCCGCGCCCGGCCTGGCTCAAGGTCCGCGCGAAACACGCTCTTGCCACTCGAAGTCAATGTCGACTCCGCCATCTTCACGCTGTACGCATCGTGGTGTTCAGGTAGAAAGTGAAAGGTCGTGTACCCGCGTTCAAACGCCAGGCGATTCAGTTTGTTTCCATCCTCGTCCATTGCCAACTGCTCAAAACTTATCTGAGAAAGTTCACCCAACCGCGCGGCGGAGCCATTTTCAAATTCCACCTCGGCGTAACTATTGGCGGAAGTCTTGATCTCAAAGCCTTCCTGGATGGGTGTGTTGACCAGCGCCTTCGCCCATTCCGTGGAGGCAGGCCGTTTCAGGCCAACCGTGCCGCTCACATAGCTCAACCGCACCACGCGCACGTGTGAAATCTTTACTTGCGCAATTGAAATGATGGGGAATATCAAAATTCCGACGACAATCAAGGGGAACAAACGACGTAGGGCCTTACTGCTCATATTCGGCCTCCTACCTGAAGCTGGCCAGATTATAGGACAAATTTGACTGGGTTGCTTGAATATTTTGAACCCCCGAGAAGAAGAGTAGACAGTAGGCGGCGAGCGCTTTTTGCGAGTCCCGACGTGTCGGGGTAGGCAGTCGGCAGTGAGCCCCGTTGGGGCTCAAAAGAATGTAGGGCCGAACGGCGCTACGTCCGCCTGCCTGCCTCACGGCCGGTGTTACACCACATGCCGACCTCAAGGTCGGCGCTACATTGGCCTGGCCGCGCCGTCAAAACCACGTCGCATCGGAAAAATGGTAGCCATCACGGTCACTGCCTTTGTGACCGTGGGCTCTTCTCCCGCCCGATTCCCCAACGGCAAGGGCGCGTCGTGAACTGAACGGAGAAGGCCACTGTCGTTGCCTTGTCGCAATCAAAATTACTGTAATTCCATCGCGGCCAATTTGCCTTCGGATTTGTCGGAGGAGCAGTCATCGAGGGAAAAGCCCACTACCCGCTCGAAAGCAACGGTGGCGCGCGACCCGGCGTTGCGATTTGCGGGTTTTCACCAGTTCGGCAGTATTTCTTCCTGCCCCTTGGCGCCTTGCCACTGAACGTAAGTACGGAGGCGGGGATATTTAGATCTGTCTTCCGCAGGCTGGAATGACAGGGTTAAGTCCGAACCACTGGCCAGAGGGATGGTGGCCAAATAATACCACCAGCGTGTGCTCCTTCCGTTTCGATCGCAACAGTAATCATAATCACTGGGGTGAGCCTTGTTGGGAGTAACCGTGATGCGGGAGTTGCGCAGGTAGCGCCGCGTGCTTTCCGAGAAGAGGAGACGGAGAGTTTTAGTCCGATCATGCGCCTTGGCCAGATCATCCACCGTGAGATGCAGCGCCTCGGTCGCATCCAGGTTCACGGCGCTGGACAGGATTATCTCGATCGCCGCGTGAATGTCACTGGTCAGGCGAATCTCCTGCTGTGTGGCCTCGAAAACGAAGAAATAGTAGGCCGACAAACCCAGGCCGCATAGGAATGCCATCATAGCCAAGGGCAGCAGGCTCCTGACCACTGACAGAGTTCGGCCCGGGAGCTGTGCCCGAAACAGCCGGTAACTTTGGAGGATCGCGAAGACCACCGCCGGGACCAACGCCAGGACTTGAATTAGCGCGCCGAAGCCGCTCTCCCAGCCGCGCGGAAAATGGTCGGCGAATCTCCAGAAAGCAAGGAGATCGAAACTGGAAGCAACTGCGTTGGCAAATCTGAGATTGGCGAAGGGATCGAACCTCGAAACAACGAAGTCTATGAGTTCGCGCCCGGCCCGCCCGCCAAAATCACTTGCAAAACCGAGGGTGAAAATCACCGGAAAAACCCACAGCACCGCGCTCACCGTTCCGTTTGCCGCGCACGCGCACCAGAATGAGGCAAAGGTCAGGATTAGCACCCCGAGCAGCCAACCTGTTCCCAGATGCACATCCACAAGAGAGTGGGACGATCCAAATAATCTACCCGCGATCAACATCGGGAGGATCCCCGCACCAACGAAACCCGCGAACAGGGCCATGAGCAGCTTGATGAGCCACTGGCGGAGGGCCGATACCGGCAGGGTCATGTGCCAGGAGTGCGTCCCCGACGTTCTCTCTTCCCCCAGCGACAGGCTTCCGGCGAGAATCGCTATTATCAACGTACTGATCACACCTACAATGACCACCGCAGTCTCGAAATTCCTGCTTGATCCTCGCTGATGCAGCAATCCGAACAGGGCGAGACAAGCCCAGCCCACGGCCGCCAGCAAGCTGATCAGCCAGACCGGCCGCAGCAAACGTAGTTCCTTGCGGATCAAGTTCAGGACCGCTCCGGTGGGGCGGCAGCGCAACCAACCGGCAAATGCTCCCGGCATCACGTCCGGACCAGCCATCAGCAGATCATCACTGCCCATGCCACCCGTCGCCTGAAACCCCGTCAGCGTCCGCCGGCCCAGCCAGATCATTACACCTGCGTAGCACAAGAAGACGAAGGTAACGGTGGAAGGAACGATGGGGTTTCCCGGCAAGAGATATCCGCGGGCGCGAAGCCAGTCGGCCAAGTTCGCCCAGGGAACAACAAAACTGATGAAAGATTGGACCCCAATGTTCAGGGCGATACCGCCCACCGTTGATCTTGTAAAAAGCGTCCAAAACGTCGCCGAAGCGGTGATGGCGACGATCCACGCCCCGGCAAACGCCAATAACTGCCGGTCGGGATGGAATGAGGTTGCCCGCAAGGCCAGGGAGAAAACCAGTACCGCCGACACGACCGCCACGACGGTAACGCTCAACTTCTCGCCCCAGATATCCATCCGCCCGACGGGTTGGGAAAGCAGGAGGGAAAACGTCCGGTGTTGGAATTCGTCGCCAAAGGAGAGAGTTGCGAGCAGCGGGACGGCGAAGAACCCAATCAGGACGATAAGCGGGCCCCAATCCAACGGGTGAACGAGCGGCAGCGCGCCCGCCATGGCCACGGCGCACCAGGGCCAAAACAAGGGGCGTGCTTCCTTAAGAATTCGCGTGGTTTTGGCGGTCATTCTCGTCTCCTAACGATTCTTCTTCCCTCGCCCCTTTGGGGGGAGGGGGGACCGCAAGGCGGGGGGGTGAGGGGGTTACAAGGTGAACGCACGTCACGACTGAGCCACAAAAGCAAGGCAAAAGGCAAAGTGCAAAAGGCAAAAGTGAACCCTCAGTCCCTAAAGTAGATTAGGCCCAGCAAATTCGACCCCCTCACCCGTCTCGCCCCGGCTGATGAAAGCGCCGGTCGCGAGCCACCCTCTCCCCCAAAGGGGCGAGGGAAGTAATTTCCAGTCCACCTTCGGGCCGACGAGGTTGGTCAGTGCCCAAGCGCGCCCGTCGATTCATTTCCAAACAGCACATGGGACCGTCTCCTACGATTTCAAGGTCGCGACGAAGATTTCCTCGAGCGTTAATGACTCCGTCGAAAGCGTTTCGGGGTTGTGCTGCCGCAGGCGCTCCATCAGTTCCGCGCCCGCGCCATTGGCGATAAGCTCCAGTTCGCGACCGTCACGGCGCACGCGCAATGCTGCTTTCAGGTCGATTTCCGGCGGCGGTTCGGCAAAGCGCGCGCGGATTTTCTGAAAACGCTCGCGGGCCTGGTCGGCGTCGAGCGTCAGCACGGCGCGACCGCGATCGATCAAGGTGAACTCGTCAATCAACCCCTCGAATTCGCTGATGAGATGGGTGGAGACCAGAATCGTGCGCTGGCCGGGAATGCCTTGCTGGTACGCGCCGATGACCGCCTCAATGAATTCGCGGCGCACGATGGGGTCCAGCCCCGACGTGGGCTCGTCGAGCACCAGCAAATCCGTCTCCGGGCAGACCGCTGCGACGAGCGCCACCTGGGTTCGCTGGCCCTTGGAAAGATTCCCGGTGCGCTGCGCTGAATCGAGCCCGAAGCGCTCCAGCAACTCCTGCTCGACCTTGCGGTTCCAATTCGCGCGAAAGGAGGCGAGGTAATCCAGGGTCTCGCGGATGCTCATCCACGGGTAGAACGCTACCTGGTCCGGCACGTAGGAGAGCAGGCGCTTCACCTCGACCTCGTGCCGGGCCGGTTCGAGGCCGAATACGCGCACCCGCCCGCGCTGCGGACGCAGCAGATTGAGCAGGCACTTCATGGTGGTCGTCTTGCCCGCGCCGTTGCGCCCGAAGAGTCCATAACAGCGGCCGGCGTCGACGGTGAGGCTTAGATTATTCACCGCCTCCGCGCGCCCGTAGGCATAGGTGAGATTTTCGATCTGGATGGGGGGAGTGGGAGAGTTCATGGAGCCTCCTTCTCGATGCCGTTTGCCGAGCACTGTCCGCGTTCATGGGAACAACACCAAAACTAACGATGCTTTTTCCCTCGCCCCTTTGGGGGAGAGGGGGGACCGCAAGGCGGGGGGTGAGGGGGTTAGTACCAAGATGAATCCTTTCGATCAAGATCGAATCACGCCGCAAGGTTTCGACCCCCTCACCCGTCTCGCCCCGGCTGATGAAAGCGCCGGTTGCGAGCCACCCTCTCCCCCCAAGGGGCGAGGGAAGCAAATTCAAATCGACAAGCCTCGTAAGAGACCGCCTCAACAAATTAGCGCTTTCACCCAGACTCTTCATGGGCGCGCCGTTTGCCGTCAAGCACGTCCAATCTTGCACGGATCAGTGCGAGGAATTCATCACGGGGCACCTGCAAATGGTGCGCTTGCACAATGGCCTGGTCGACGTCCTCGATCAGCATCTTGCGCCGGACTTCCTTGCGTAATGCCGATTGATTCTCTTTCAGGAAGCAACCCCGCCCCGGCAGTGTCTCAATAACGCCCAGGTTTTCCAGTTCGGAATAGGCCTTGGCGACGGTGTTGCGGTTGACGCGCAGGTCCTCCGCCAAAGGGCGGATGGAGGGGAGCGCCTCGCCCGGCTGGAGCGCCCCGGAGGCAGCGGCGGCTTTGACCTGATCCACGATCTGGAGATAGATAGGCATGCCGGATTTGAAATTGATCTGGAGGTGCATGTTCGTCACTCTGTCATAGGACAGTATGACAGGTGGGATTTCGTGTCAAGCGGAATTGTCGGGTTGCCCACCGCCAGGTGGGCCAAGTCATAGCGGCGGGTTTACCCCGCCACCTGGCGGCGTTCCGACAAAATCGGGACAGGTTCCGCCGCCGTTGCTGCCTCCTGCCTTTCCCGACACGTCGGGACTCGCAAACCGCGCTCGCCGCCTGTTGTCGACCGTCTACCCACACCATCTACCGCTCTCTTCCTGATTCGAACTTGACGCGCCAACTACGATGGCGTACGGTTTTTGCGTCGAGATGAAATCGAAATCGGCAATCGCGGGGTATATTCTTCCACTTCTTACAGACCGCGTTGGAGGATCAAACATGCGACGGCGTACCGCCCGGACACTTTGTTGGGCCACCCTTGCTTCCTTCGCTCTGCTAATTACACCTCTCCTGCACGCGGAGGAGAGTCTTCCGGTCTATAACGTGAAGAACTACGGCGCCACGGGAATCAAGGCGGATGATGAGCAGAAAGCCATCCAGACCGCGGTGGATGCCTGCGCGAAAGCCGGCGGGGGGACGGTTTACGTTCCGCCCGGTGAGTACACCTCGGGAACCATCCATTTGCGCAATCACGTGCGGTTCTATATTGAGACGGGCGCCACCCTGTACGCGGACACGAATCCCGCCCACTACGATCGGCCCGCCCTGCTCTATGCGGAAGATTCCCAAAACATCACCATCGAAGGACGGGGAACGGTGGAGGGCCAGGCGCAATACGTGTGGCAGAAAAATGAAGAGCACTATGTGGACATCGAAATCAACCGTGTTATGGCGCAGGCGTCGTCAGACGCTCGCGGAAAGCAACTGATGCGCCCCTATCCGAAAGGGCAGCCGAACCAGGAATATCCCCACATGATCCAGTTGCGCCGCTGCAAGGACGTGCGGATCGCGGGCCTCTCGTTTCTGCATTCGCCCAGTTGGACCATTAATCCTTATGGTTGCGAACGGCTGGTGATCGACGGTATCTACATCTACACCAATCCGTGTGAAGCCGTGTGGGCCGACGGCATCGACCCCGACGGTTGCAAGGATGTGCGAATTTGCAATTGCACGATTGAGACGGGGGACGATTCTATCGTGTTTTATTCGATGAACTGGTACGGCCCCGCGCTTCCCTGCGAGAACATCACCATCACCAATTGCCGCCTCACCTCGGCATCCGCCGCGCTGAAATTCTGCGACGGCAACATCAACTGCGTCCGCAACGTGACCGTGGATAACTGCGTCATTACCGGCTCCAATCGCGGCATCGCCTTCATGGTGTACGACGGCGGCTATGTGGAGAATGTGGTCCTGTCGAACCTGGTCATCAACTGCCATCGCTTTGATTGGTTTTGGTGGGGCGACGGCGATCCCATTTACTTCACCATCCAGCGGCGCAGCGAAAGCAATCATGAGCCCGACAAGCCGGGGGAGCCGCCCGCCGGGTCGATTCGCCACGTCATCATCCGCAACGTCATCGCGCACGGCCAGGGAACCTGCCTGATTACCGGACACGCCAAGAGCTGGCTGGATGACATCAGCCTGGAGAACCTCAAGCTGTTCATCTCCACCGACCCCGCGTCTCCCTATGACAAGTCGATTCACGCCATGTATTTTCAGTATGCCAAAAACGTGAAGGTGAAAGACGTGGAGGTGAATTGGGAAAAGCCCGCGTGGGACAAATGGCAAAGCGCCCTCTACTTTGAGGATGTGGCCGGGTTGCAAGTGCAAGGCTTCACGGGAGGGCCGGCCAAGCCGCAATCGAGTGCGCCTGCCGTGGTTCTCGATAAAGTGGAAGGTGCCGCCATCTGCAACTCCCGGGCACGGGCGGGAACGCAGGTCTTCCTCGGGGTGAGAGGCCCTACGAGCAAGAAGATTTATCTCGTCGGCAACGAATTGCACGATGCCGCGAAGCCCTTCGTCTTTGACGCCAATGTGGAGGAAGGGACCGTGAAGGCCCTCAACAATTTTTAGCTGATAGCCATTACAATCAGCACAATCCTGACAATGGGTTCTGCCATTGTTGCCGAAACTCCACTTGATTGCATGCGGCCGTTTTGGGAGTATCGGGCAACAGAAAAGCCGGCGCGAGAGGACCTCCATGATCGCGCTTGATACCAACGTCCTCCTCTACGCTTGGCGCCAGCCGACCCTAGGCAAAGACTTGTTGCAGTGTTTTCATCGTGGAAGCCATGACTGTCGCGCTAATGATCCCCAGTCGTTTTACGAGCCGGATCTTGTCCAGCGTTCGGAGCTGGTCCAGAAGAATTAGCCCGCGCTTCCCTTGAAAGGCAACGGCGATGCGATAAGGGGCAGGCCTGGCTCCGGTAGTCATAGGAGCCACGATCACCGTGCGCAAGTAATCGTGCATTTCCGGCGGCGAGACGATCACGCAGGGCTTGGTCTTGCGAATCTCGCTGCCGACCGAGGGATCGAGCGCGGCCAGCCACACCTCGCCACGAGCTACCATTGAAGGTCTCCGTCAACGCGGTTCCCGAATTCCGGCCAGACGAGCTTGTCATCCCCTGCTTCCGCCAATTTGCGGCTGGCTTCCGCCCAGCCTTGGCGAGGGTTGTGGCGCGGCTTGCGGAGAACGATGGCGCCTCGTTCGAGCGCGATCTCGGCCTCTTCGTCCAACCCGGCCTCCTTCAGCATCAGCTTGGGAATAATGATTCCCCGCGAGTTTCCCAAACGTCGAATCGTGGTGATCATGGTCGCCTCCTTCGGTATAACAAAATTATAACACGGCGGGCTGACCGGAAAGCAGGAATGTCTTCGGACTCGGTGGTTCACCGCGGATGTTGGGAGACCCGAAAGATCTGCCCAGAGGTTCACTTTTGCACGACGACAGGTTCGGAATTCACCGTATTGGCCAGCGCCTCCGGGTCGGGAATCGACGGCTTCCACAAGAGGTCGAACTGAAACTCCATCGAGCCGTTTTCGTTGCCGACGTAGCCCGCATAAGCGAAGTTATCGAAGACCACCGCCAGAACGCGGTCAGCGGGGGCGGGGGTGGTGCGGCGCGTCCAGACCTCGGGGTGATTAAACATCACCATGGGAACGTCACGGCTTACCCAAAACCAATGGCCGTCCTTGGTTTCGTAGTCTGCCCATCCGTCAATCGCGAAGTAGTCTTTGCAACTGCCGGGCAGTTGATCTGTGTAAGGTGTGAAGGGCAGTCCCCCCTCCGACAGCCGGGGAAGAACCCCTTGCACCGGCAAAGGGAACGCCACGTAGAAACTCTCCGGGTCGTCGGATGACCGCCGGTAGATTTTGATGGTCAAGCGCACCCGTGGCTCACTCTTCCAGACTTCGAGCGTCCGCGAGCCGCGTTTCAGGCTGGGATGTGCGATCTGCTGCTTAAAGACAAGGGTATGCCCTGTCTCGGTGACTTCAACTTCACCTCCCGGGGTGGCGTTGACCTCTTCCACCTTCCCGGGCTTTCCCACCGACATATCCTTCAGGACCCAATGCGGCGCGAAACCGACCGGCCGGGCGGAGAGGAAATCGCCGAGACCATGGGTGAACAAAGGCCGCCCCATGCCCTTCCAGCGCACGGAGATGGGCCAGCCGGAAGAATCCTTCACCACTTCGGGAGTTTCCTGAACCGGTGCCACGCCCCTGAGCAATCCCACCGAATTCGGCGCCAGGTTGTCCACCCAAAACTCGGAGATTTGCTTGGGCGCCATGTCGGCAAAGTCGGCAGCGTCGTTTTCCGGCGAAAGGTCGGCGGGGGTTCGTGGCCGAATCCACTGCTGAAGTCCCGGCTGGTAATGATCCATACCGGGAACATCGACGCGCATCGCCCGCGTGGGGATCGGCACCCATCCGGTATAGGGAAGCGGGGCGGGATTTATGACGTAGTAGCCCGGAGCCGCGTCACGAAGCAGGTGGCGAGCAAGTTCGGCCTGCCGCCATTCGCCCAGCGCCATGGCGCGATAAGCGAGCCGCGCCTTCTCCATGAACTGACCGATGGAATCGAGGCTGTCGGGGAGGGCGACGGCGTTCGCTCCTCCCCAGGAATGCTCGTCGATCAGGCATAGGTCTTTGCGGAGTTCTTCGATCAGGGAGGACGTCTTGGCATCGGGCGTACCGAAAACGGGTGAGACCAGCGCGCGCAGATAAGCCTTGGCGAAGCGCGAGGCGGAAACTTCACGGGGAGCGGACTGCGGGCCGTTCGCCCACCAGTCCGGCCATTCACCTGAATACTCAGGCAGGGAGGCTCCGGCCTGCGCTTCGAATTTTTCCAGCGCCTCGGCCCCCGTCACCAGCCGAAGTTCCGGCTTCAGCCCCAGACGGTTCCAGGCGGCGACAAAGTCAGCCAGCGGCGGAAAGGGTGGATCGTTGTCCATGCGCCACTGATTTGTGAAGGAGAGCAGAAGGGTGGAGTAAGGGTAACCACCCGCTTCAAGGTCGTGCAGCCGCTTAAGGCAGACCTTATGCGCCGCGCGCAACGACTTTTCATCGGTTTTGAAAAAGTCGCCAGCCTGCGGGGGGCGGAAAGTTGTCTCCGCAATGCGGGGAACCGGGCCGCGCCGCCAGTCACTTTCGTGAAAATAACTGTACCCCATCGGATAACTGTCGCCGAGGTATACAAACATGCGGCGGCCATCGAGCATCCGCCACCAGAAGGCCGTGGGGCGGCGGAAGGGCGGCCCGCCACTGTCGTTGTTCATCCCCATTAAGAGCCGGTGAATACCGTGGTTGAGCAATTGCACGGCGCCGGCCCGCGGGAACCCGTTCACGTCATCCTGGATGGCAAAATTCGGATGCAAGAGCTTCCACATGTCGTCAGGAAGCCAATGGAGCATCTGGAGCCATTCATCACCGTCCAGGTAAGGCGCGTTGTTGAGGGGGAGCGCGGCGACGGCGATCTGCCCGCGCTCGATGGTGGCAACCAGTTGTTCCCGCCGGGCGGGTGAAGCGGCCTGCCACCAATCGGTAACCGCCAGGAGCGATTCGGTGGTCCAACGAAAATCCGGATTCGCGGCACACGCGTCAATCGCCATGTCGATGTATTCCTTCTGCATCTCGCGCGTCACCGCCGGATGGTCCGTAAATCCGATGTCCATGTGCGCCAGATGAATGATGTCGATGCGATTAACTTCAGCGCGCGCAATAGATAACATTGTGAATCCAACCAGTATTGATACGATGAGTCGCTTGAGTAGGAACATGGCACAGCTCCATTTCGCTGGGTGCTAGTGGTAAGTTCAAGCATGCGTTGTCAGGCGATATTAATCAGCCGATTCCCCTAAATCTGGCGCAGAACTCAAGTTGAGACATTAAGGGACTTCCTGGCGCCACGCCGGCCTTCGAGCGGACGGCGGGGCAAGTGTACCGCTGACCCGTCTTGAAGGCCACGGTTTTTCGCGCCGATTTGGAACGAGAGAAAGGCGTGCCGGGCTCTTGATGTTGCCGGGACGCGTACCGCCAGCCCCGCCCCCCACAGGGAAACCCCGTCGAAAATCATGAAAATTCAGTGTGTTGCTTGTCTTTTGAGGCGGGTGACGATACTATATTTTTTTGATCAAAACGCGATGATAAAAATGCCCCAAAGAGCTGTCCTCTTTTTTGTTGTTCTTCTTTTCGCGGCTCACCTTGCGGCCCAAACTCCGGCGGACGACCAGGCGGGCGAGCACTTCCAGGCGGCCCGGGAAGCGGAGCAGGCGCGGGATCTGGAAAAGGCCGTAAACGAGTACAAGGAAGCCCTCAAACTGAAGCCGGAAATCGCCGAAGGTTGGGTCAATCTGGGTCTCAACCTCTACGTCATGAAGCGGGACGACGAGGCGATCGCCGCATTTCAGCAGGCGCTGAAGCGGAAGCCTGATTTGCTGGGTGCCAATCTGTTCCTCGGGATGGCCTACCTCCGTAGTAATCAATACCAGAATGCCGTACCCCCGCTGAAGAAGGTCGTTTCCCTGAACCCCAAGGAGCTGAGGGCATACCTCAATCTGAGCTACGCCTATCAGGAAACGGGCTACGAGGAGGAAGCGGCCAAGATCCTGCAAAAGGCCAATGAAGTCTTCCCCAACAACACCGAAGTGCTCTTTAACCTGGGCAAGACTTATACCAAACTGATGGAGAAATCGTACAAACAAATGGCTCAGGTGGACAGTGATTCCTACCGCTTTCACCAGGTCCTGGGCGACTCCTATGAACTGCAAAGGGATTATCCCCACGCCCAGGCGGAATACCTGAAGGCGCTGGAAAAGTCTCCCGATCCCTATCTTCCCGGGCTGCACTATGCCCTGGGTTCTTCCTACTGGATGGAGGCCAAGTGGGACCTTGCCATCGAACAATTCAAGCAGGAACTGGCGATCTCTCCGGGCGACTACCTGACGACTTGGAAACTGGGAGATACCTATCTTTTCCAAAGGAAATACGATGAGGCTCGCCCCTGGCTGGGAAAAGCCCTCAAGGAGAAGCCCGGCATGGGCCAGGCTTATCGCGACCTGGGAAAGCTGTGCATTCAAACCGGCCAGCCGGAGGAAGCCCTCGTCTATCTGAAAAAAGTGGCGCGATCGGATCCCGAGGAAGCGTCGGTTCACTACCTCATGGCCCAGGCTTACAGGAAGATGGGAAAGCAGGACGAGTTGAAATCCGAGTTGGAATTGTTTCAGCAGCTCAAGAAGCAGGAAGCTGACCGTGCCACGAAACATCCCGACACGAGCGCATTGGGCGGTGAAGAATCCACCAAAGAGAGGCCTCAAGAAGAAGAATCCCTGGACGACCTGAAGTAAGCTTCCTGTTACCGAACGCATCGCCAGCATTCGAATCGAAAGGAATTTTTGGATGACTCAAAATGATGGAATCAGCGCCAGAACATCTTTTCTCCGCATTCATAAAGCCCGGATGGCTTGCCTTCTTTTGGGCGTGATCCTGGGGCTGGGAGTGAAAGGGTTCGCAGAGGTTCAGCGGCTCGCCGGCACGGTGGTCCCGGAACATTACCAGCTCAAGTTTACGCCCGATTTTGCGAAGGATTCCTTTGCGGGTGAGGAAACGATCGACGTTCAAATTCTGCGTCCGGCTTCCGCCATCACCCTCAACGCTGCGGAAATCACCTTTCAGGATACGACCATCATCTCGGCGGGGAACAGTCAGCAGGCGCAGGTCACTTTGGACGCTAAAGCTGAAACCGCAACGCTCACCGTGGAAAAGTCCCTGGCCGCCGGCCCTGCGGAGATTCACATTGTTTTCACGGGGACGCTCAACGACAAGCTGCGCGGCTTTTACCGGGCGAACGCCAACGGCAGGAAATACGCGGTCACCCAGTTTGAAGGCAGCGACGCTCGCCGGGCTTTTCCATGCTTTGATGAACCCGGCATGAAGGCCACCTTCAGCGTCAGCCTGGTGGTGGACAAGGGCGATACGGCGATTTCCAACGGCGCCATTCTTCGCGACACGCCGGGCCCGGGGGATGGAAAGCATACCCTGGTGTTCTCCACCTCGGCCCGCATGTCGAGCTACCTCGTAGCCATGGCGGTGGGAGATTTTCAGTGCGTCGAGGGCGGGGCGGATGGAATCCCCATTCGCGTTTGCGCCACGCCGGATAAGAAGGAAGAGTGCCATTTCGCCTTGGAGGCCGCTGAGCACATTCTGCATTACTACGATCAGTATTTCGAGATCAAATACCCCTTTGGAAAGCTCGATATCGTGGCGGCGCCCGATTTTGCCGCGGGAGCCATGGAGAATGCGGGAGCGATCTTTTATCGCGAGCGCCTGCTTCTGATCGACGATAAAACCGCTTCCCTGAACGCGCACCAGTCCGTGGCCGGCGTTCTGGCCCACGAAATGGCCCACCAATGGTTCGGAGATCTGGTGACCATGAATTGGTGGAACGATTTGTGGATGAACGAGGGGTTTGCCACCTGGATGGGCGGGAAGCCCATTCGCGCCTGGAAGCCGGATTGGGCCAGCGTGGACGTGGGCGGCGCCATGGATATCGATTCCATCAAGTCACCCGTCGCCGTTCGCAACGCCAAAGGTGAATCGCCCACCGACATCATTTACGGGAAAGCTTCCAGTGTCCTGCGCATGATGGAGGCATACGAGGGTGAAGAGGTGTTTCGCGCCGGCGTGAATGCCTACTTAAAGGCTCACGCTTTCGGAAACGTCACGGCGGAAGATTTTTGGAATGCCCAGGCGAAAGTCTCCGGCAAGCCCATTGACCGTATCATGCCGACCTTCATTGACCAGCCGGGCGTGCCGCTGATTCAGGTGGAGGCGAAACAAGATGGGGATGAAACCTCCGTCACCCTTTCGCAGCGCCGATTTTTCCGCGATCGCGCCCTCTTTGCCCAAGGCTCGCCGGAACTTTGGCAAGTGCCGGTTTGCATGCGGTCGGCCGCCATCGCCTCCTCTGACGCGCCGGACGCGCAATGCGTTTTGCTCACCCAGCGCACCCAGACCTTCATGCTGAAACACCTCGCGCCGCCCGTCATCGCCAACGCCGGTGAAAAAGGTTACTACCGTGTTGCCTATCCGCCGGAGGTCTTAAGCGAGTTCAGTCGCGATGCCGAAATCAAACTGACTCCGGCAGAACGCATTGGTCTGCTCAACGATGTCTGGGCCATGGTTAGCGCGGGCATGATTCCCGCCGGAGATTTCCTTTCTCTCTCCGAGGGACTGAAGAGCGACCGCCGGCGTCCCGTGGTGGATGCCTATGCGGGCAGGCTTGAAACTCTCGCCAACGATATGTTGGACGACGCTCAACGGGAGGATTATCGGGCGTGGGTCAGGGCTCTCCTTCGTCCTGCCGCCCAGGAACTGGGATGGCAACCGCGTCCCGGCGAAGGCGTCGAGGCGCCGGGCGTGCGGGCCACGGTGCTCAGTACGCTGGGGCAAGTGGGTCGCGATCCGGAAGTGCTCGATGCCGCCCACACTCTTGCCCAGCGGTATCTTGCCGATCCCCTCGCCATCGATCCGTCGCTCGCTGACACCGTCGTGAACCTTGCGGCAATCGAAGGTGATGCGGCCCTTTACGATGAATTCCTCGCCGCCACCAAAACCGCCAAGTCGCCGGAACAGTATTATCGCTTTCTCTTTGCCCTGGCGCGCTTCAGCGATCCGGCGCTCCTCACCCGCACGCTGGAATTCGCTCTCACACCCGACGTCCGCGGGCAGGATTTCAGTGGATTGCTTTCGGCGGTTATGACCAACCCGGCGGGCACCAATATTGCCTGGGACTTCGATCGCCAGCATTGGACGGAAATTGACAGCAAACCGCCCGGCAAATCCGGCGGCAAGATTCTCTCTTCCGTCAGCGTGTTCTGCGACGCGAAGCACGCGGAAGAAGTGAAGGATTTCTTCACCCAGAGAAAGTCGGATGAAGGCGCGATTCAGCGAGCTCTTGAGGACATCGGAAGCTGCGCGGATGTGAAGTCTGTTCAGGAACCCAAGCTTGCCGCGTGGTTCCAGCAGCATGGCGGCGCCGCAGGGAGATGACACGCTGAAGCGGCCGCAGAGCAGGAAAGGCAAAGTGCAAAAGGCAAAAGTGGGGATACTTTGAAATTCTTCCCTCGCCCCCAAGGAGTCTGTGCGACAACTCAGAGTTTTGAGGCTTTATGTAGCGGCAGGCTTCAGCCCGGCATTGCGCCCTCGGCGAGATATGCCCGCCTTAAGAGGCTGCGGAAAAACTCGTGGGTGATGTCCATCCCCGCAGGGGATTTATTCAGTAGCCGGGGGCAACGCCCCCGGAACATGCGGCTTATGAGAGCCGACCCTGAAAGGGTCGATTCTTGCTGGCGTCATCCCCATCGTCCATTCAGGGGCAGGGTGGTGCGACCCCTTCAGGGTCGGGGAAAGATTGTCGCGCTTACCGGGGGCGCTGCCCCCGGCTACTAAATGTACCCCTGCGGGGATCCAAGATGGGCTGTGCCATTGGATTTTCCGCAGCATGCTGAGGCTCCCTCTACAATTGCATGCCGAGTTGTCACATAGACTCCCAAGGGGGCGAGGGAAGACGAGTTCTAAGTTTTGTTGTTAAGACGTCCATGAGCGCTTCGGTCCAATTTGAATTCTTAGGGGGCAGCATGCTGCGGCCACTTCGATTAGTACTTCTCATCACCGCGCTTACCGCCAGCTTGATACCTGGCGCGGCGCAGCAGAATTTTCTGCCCGCTCAACTGGATTTGACGGCCGACGTCGCCTCGCCGCTCCTGGAATCCTCACTTCATCAGCCGTTGCCCGAACAGTACATCTGGCTGCCGGTGGTCAAGGATGGCAGCCGCGACAACACCGTTTACTTCCGCGACACATTTGATCTGAAGGCCGTTCCGGTGATGGCCACGCTCTATGTTGCCGGGCCGGACCACCTGCGCGTTTATGTGAACGGGCGATTGCTGGCCAATGCCGAGCGCGATCCGAGATCACGATTGAAGCCACTGGTGCTGAGTCTGCCTATCGACTTCGATTTGCGCTCCGGCATGAATACGTTGGCGATCGAGGCCTCGCACGGTGACCGCCTGGCGGTGAAGCTTGTGCCGAGCGCCCTCGAGGTTGAAGCGCCGGCACGGGTGATCAGCGACAAAAGTTGGAAGTGCAGCGACCACGCCGAGAGTGGCTGGGAGCAGCCGGGTTACAGCGACGACTCCTGGCCCGCGGTGCGCGCGCTCGGCGGAGTGGAAAGCAAAATTGATTTCCTGCGCTGGAACAGTGACGCCGGCATGTATCAGTGGCCCGGCTACGACGGCATCTCTCCCTTTCTGGCCCACCTCACCGTGCCGGTGGAACGCATCGCCTACTCATTTGATGGCCTGGGGCGGGTCATGAACTTGAATGCCATCGCACCTTCGGATGCAAAGGAGAATGTCGTCAATGCAACGAAGACCACGGGCGAGTTCACCGTCATCCTGCCACCCGCAACGGCCACCCGGGAAGAATATCCCTTTATCTTGATCGACCTTGGACGCGAATCGGATGGCCGCCTTGAGATCGTCTCAGATTCCGACGCGCCCATGAAGCTTGAGCTTCAATTCGGCGAATCGCGGGAGGAGGCGATCAATGAACCCTATCTGGGCGTGGACTCGCTCCTCATCCCGCAGCACTCGACCGCTCACGGACCCAAGAGCGCTTTCCGCTATGCCCTGGTTCGCTTCCGGAGCGGGAACTCGCCGCAGCGTTTCAAGGCCATTCGCTTTGACAGCGTCTATTACCCCGTGATCTATCAAGGTTCGTTCGAATCGTCGGACGCGCTGCTCAACCGCATTTGGCGCGTGGGCGCGTACACCAGCCATCTTTCCATGCAAGATGAAATCTGGGACGCACCCAAGCGCGACCGTGCCCCCTATGGCGGCGACCTGAACGTGAGCGGGCGTGTGATTGACACCGTCTTCGCCGACCACTTGCTGATGCAGCGGACGATGGACGATCTGGTGCCCGACGCCGCCCATCATGTAACTGGCGACGTAAACGGCATCCCGGGCTACTCGGCTTTCTGGGTGATGGACCAGGCCGATTACTACCGGCATCTTGGTGATCGCAGCTACCTTCAGTCCATTCGCCGGCCGCTCACCGAGCTGCTTGATTACATGCAGACAGAGTTCGACAATCGCCATCTGTTTGTAATCACCAACCCGCACAGTGTTTTTCCGTTTGTCGATTGGTCGCCTGATTTGAACGGCGACACGCCGGAATTGCGCCGGGCCAGCACCCTGGAATTCGCCAGGGGATTTGCCGAGGGTGCGTGGCTGCTCAGCGAACTGGGAGACACCGCGGGCGCGGCGAAATACAGCGCGGAAGCGGATCGAATTAAGCAGGCGGCCCAGAAGTATCTGGTGGACCCTGCCACCGGCGTTTTCGGCGCGCGCTGGCAGACCAACGCCATGGCAATCTTCTCCGGCGTCGCCAGTGAAGAGCAGACAACAGCCATTTGGGAAAAGGTCTTGTCACGCCCGCGCACCTTCATGATTTCTCCGTACTACAACTTCTACGTGATTACCGCCATGGCGGCGAGCGGGCACCGCAAGGAGGCGCTCGACTGGATTCGCGAGTATTGGGGCGGCATGGTCAAAGAGGGCGCCACGAGCTTCTGGGAGGGTTACGATCCGGATTGGTCCAAGGACAACTTCCACGAAAATCTCCAGTCCGACAATGGGCAGGGCTACTTCGTTTCGCTTTGCCACGGCTGGTCGAGCGGACCGACTGCCTGGCTCAGCGAGCAGGTCCTGGGGATTCAGCCGCAGGGCGCGGGGTTTAGCAAGGTGAGCATCCGCCCGGACCTGGGCGGACTCGAATGGGCGCGCGGCACCGAGCCCACACCGCAAGGGCCGATCAAGATTGATTTGCGAGCCGCCGGCGCCGGCCTGAAAGTGGAGTTGAATTTGCCTCCCGGTGTTGAGGCGGAAGTTTCCCTGCCCGCACCGCACGGCGCCACGGCGGTTCAGGTCAATGGCCAGTCCGTCGCAGGGCGTCCGGCCGAGAACGGCGCCCGCTTGGTAGTTGAGCTCAACAAACTCGGGGCCTACAAATTGGAGTCAGTCCCGGTCTCCCATTGAGACCTTCCTGGGTGTCTTCCCAATGCAATGACGTACAGTCATGTCGTAGGAGTACCCCTCGTGGGCGCCCTCAAATTCGGCGGTTATATCCCGGTACGGAAAGGGCACCCACGAGGAGTGCCCCTACGAGTCGTTTTGCCAGCGGCCAGGCCGGCCTTTGGATGTAGCCTCACTTTGTTTTGAAAAAGGCTAGATTTGTGAGTATAGCGAGGAAGCAAGTCCGCGCCCGGCGCGGAAGGACTGTGCGCATGCAGCGGGGAGCCTTCGGCCTCCACCCATCGTGGCGATTCCGCCACACCTTAAACCAACAAAAAGTCACTAATGGGGGACGACCACCCCAAAAAAGTATAAAAAATGAAGGTCGATCCGGAAATGTGTATGAAAACAAAGGATCGAACGACAAATTGACCGAAACAACGTCGGGTATTTGTGCACAATTGAACCCGATTTTGAAGAAAATTAAGGCTTGGGAAGGCCAATTTACCGTGAATTACGCCTTCCGAATGGTTTTTTGGAGCAGTTTCCCGCGATTAGTAACCTTTCACCTGCAGATGGGCATTGGATTACGAAGAACCCTCAACTGCCCACCGAAGGCCTCGCGGGGAGTCGGCTGGATGTACAATCGATGTCTGCCGCGGGAACCTCGCGGAAATCCCGATTCAGGGTTTTAATTTCGCGCCTTGGCGCTGGGGGGAAAATGAGGAAATGGAACTGGGTTCGAGCCATCTTGGCGATGGTTGGAATGTTGAGTTTGGTTGTCGGCAATCTTGGTGCGCAACAACCTCCGAAGCTAAATGTTATCTTGATATCGCTCGACCAACTTCGGGCGGACCAGGTCCATTGCCTGGGGAATCCGCGCCTCACCAGCCCCAACCTCGATCGGTTGGCAGAGCAGGGCGTGCGGTTCTCACACTTCTATTCCGTAGCGCCCTGGACCGCGCCTTCCTACTCTTCGCTGATGACCTCGCTTTACCCCTCAAGGCACGGGGTTACCTTGATGTGGCGCCCGGGAGATCCTTTACTGCCTTCCAACGTCCCCGTGCTGGCGGAGATTTTCAAAGCCCAGGGTTATCACACGGCGGCTTTCGTCAACAATGGCGTGGCGGGGAAAGCTCTCACGGGGCGGGGCTTTGATGAATACGATCAAGGCCAGCCGAACGGTCAGGTGAAGGACATTACCCAGCGCGGCGGAGAGGCATATAACCTTGCTCCCGAAACCACTGAGAAGCTTCTGCCCTGGCTGGAGCAGCATCGTACCGAGCCGTTCTTCTTGTTCGTGTTATTTTTGGAGCCGCACTCGCCCTACAATCCTCCTCCGGAGGATGACATCTTCAAGACCGATGCTTACCCCAACGAGACCAACACCGGGTATGACCTTAAGAAAGGGCACCTGTTTCGCCTCGCCATGTTGGGTGATCAGCAGGCCGTGCAACGGCTCTACGACTTGTATGACGGCAAAATCCACTTTGTGGACCGCTATGTTGGCGAGTTGATGGATCAAGTTAAGAAATTAGGACTGGGCGATAACACCTTGATCGTGCTGACGTCCGATCATGGCGAATTGCTCTATTCGCACCCGGACGATTTTCTGACCTTCGACCATCGGTCGTTGTATGACCCCGTTGTGCATATCCCCCTGATCATGGCGGGGCCGGGATTGCCGAAAGGACAACTCGTCGAAGGGCTTGCCTCCAACGTGGACACTGCACCCACCATCCTGCATTTAGCGGGGCTTCCGCCTCTGCCCGATGCCGAGGGTCACAGCCTGATTCCACTTATCCAGGGGAATGTGAAGTCCGAAAATAAATACGTCTACGCCGAGGAAGACGTCATGGCGCCGTTGCGCTCCGTGCGCACGGAGCGATATAAGTTGATCGAAAACATCTGGACCGGGAAAATTCAACTCTTCGATCTGCAACACGATCCTGGTGAGTTGCAGGATATTTCTGGTCATGAACCGGCCGTGCAAGCCGATTTGCTCAAACACCTTCAGGAGTGGATGTTGAACAATCATGCTTCCGTTCCGGAGCGGATGGCTCAGTGGAAAAGATATGCGCAGGACCCCTGGGTGAAGGAAATCGTAGTGGATGATCAGACCATCGGCGGCCATATGTTGATTACCGGCGGTGGCTGGCACTCCGATGAGACTCCCACAGGCGGCAATTACGAAGGTGGATGCCTGTGGACACAGGGTGGGGACGGCTCAAGAACGGCAGTCTGGAGGACCGATAATCCTTCCATGGGCTCTTACAAAATTTATATCTATTACGGACACCCATCTGTCGGATCTCTTGCAAGCAATGCCCGGTTTACCATTGGCATGGATGGCAACACGGGAACCGCTAATGTGGATTTTAACCATGGGGCAGGGGACTGGAACCTGCTTGGCACTTTTAGAAACCCGCGCTATGTCCAATTGAGCAATGCCGCCAACGGCGTGGTGATTGCCGACGCGGTGAAGTTTGTGCGAGTCGGAGAGTAGTGAGTGCCGATGTTGCGCCAACCTTGAGGTCGGCACATGAGGACGTAGCGCCGACCTTCAGGTCGGCTTCTGAGTGCTGGCCTAAAGGTCAGCGCTACGTAGGGCCGAACGGCGTTCGGCCTTTTTCCTATCTCAGTTGCCGCAAGGAGTTTCATTTCATGGGGGCTTTCATTTCGCATCATTCGCGTTCATCAATGTGCCTGTTGGGGATTTTCTGCCTTACATTGCTGATGCCGCTGGGTTCGGGGGCGGCGGAGCAATGGGACGATCCAACGCCGTTGGATCCCACTGCCGGCATTACGGGCCATTCGCTGGAGCGGCAGGTCCACAAGCCTTTGCCCGAGCAATTTATCTGGTTCACCAAAGACAGCAGCGAGCGGCACGAGGGGCCAATTCTCTTCCGCGCAAAATTTGAAATGGCGAACAAACCACAGAGGGCAACCCTGTGCGTGGCCGGGCCGGAGACCGCGGCGATCTACCTGAATGGCAAATTGGTGGGGAACTTTCGCCAGAATCCTTCCACCCGCACGCGCCCTCCGGTTTTTGTTCTGGAAGTGACCGCAGCGATCCGTGAAGGGAGCAATTTAATTGCTCTCAAGATTTCGGGCGGCGACCGATTAGCGGTGAAGATCGTTCCTCGTGGTCCGAATGAGGCGGCGCCTGCCCTTTTGATCAGCGACCGCGGATGGAAAGTCAGCACGGCGTCGCAAGAGGGATGGGAGCGGGAGGATTTTGATGATAAGAGCTGGAACGCGGCGGTGGGGTTGGGAGGCATCGAAGACAACGTTGACTTCTGGCAATGGAACTCCGACCCGGGAATGTATCAATGGGTGGGATATGATGGCATCTCCCCATTCCTTGCGCACGTCACCTTGCCCGCGGTCAAAGTCATTGACGCTTTCGACGGCCTGGGGCGATTGGAGCACGTGGAAGCGCTGACTTCGCCCGTGGGTTCCAAGTTGTCCCCCACGAGCCGATTTTCGGTGACTCTGCCTCCACCGAAGGCTTCACTGCAGGAATATCCTTCCTTGCTGCTGGATTTCGGGCGTGAAATCAACGGAAGGCTGGAGGTCACCTCTGACTCAGACGCCCCGTTGCAGATTCAAATTGGTTATGGCGAATCGAAAGAAGAATCTCAGCGCGAGCCTTTTCTGGGATTTGATGACCTTTTTATTCCGCCTCATGCCACCGTATACGGTCCCAAGAGTTCCTTCCGCTACACCACCGTGCACTTTACCAAGGGCCCTTCACCGCTGCGCTTCCAGGCGATTCGCCTCGATGCGATTTACTACCCGGTGAAATACCAGGGAGCATTCAAGTCTTCCGACCCGCTGCTGAATCGCATCTGGGACATCGGCGCTTACACGGCGCACTTGTGCATGCAGGATTACGTTTGGGACGCGCCCAAGCGTGACCGCAGCCCCTGGATGGGCGATATGGATGTGAGCGGGCGGGTGATCGATACGGTTTTCGCGGATCGTTTCCTCATGCAGTACACCATGGACCACCTGATTCAAGCGGCGGGAAATCCCGTTCACGATGACGTGAACACGTTTCCGGGGTACTCGGCCTTCTGGGTGATGGGCGAGGCGGATTATTACCGTCACGTGGGCGACGCGGCCTATCTCCACTCCATTCATGACCAGTTGGTGCAACTTCTGTCATTCATGGAAACGGAGCTGGACGACCGAAGCCTCTTTGCCAATCCGCGCAAGGCCTGGGGTTTTGTGGATTGGTCCCCCGACTTCAATGAAGACACTCCCGAATCGCGCCGGGCGATTCATCTGGAGTTCTGCAAGGCCTTCTCGGAAGGAGCATGGCTGCTTCGCGAGGCCGGCGATTCCGCATCGGCAGACCGTTTCCAGGTGCGCGCGGATGCCATGACGGCCGCCGCACATCAGTACTTGTTGGACCCGGGCACGGGAACATTTGGTGCTCGCCACCAGACGAACGCCATGGCCATATTTTCCGGTGTGGCGGGCGCGGCAGAAACCGGCGCCATCTGGGATCGAGTGCTTTCCCACCCCCGGCATTTCGTGATTACCCCTTACTACAATTTTTACGTGATCTCCGCCATGGCAGAAGCGGGGCACCGTCGCGAAGCTCTCGATGAGGTGCGGAACTACTGGGGCGGGATGGTTCGCGAGGGTGCGACGAGCACGTGGGAGGCCTACGACCCCACCTGGCCCAAGGATGATTTTCACAGCGCGCTTCAGGCCGACGACCGCCGGGGATACTTCATCAGCCTCGCGCACGGTTGGTCGTCCGGGGCGACCGCATGGCTGACGGAGCAGGTATTGGGAATTCAGCCGCTCGCAGCGGGGTTTCGCGAGGTGGCGATTCGGCCCGACCTGATCGATTTGGATTGGGCGCGGGGCGCGGAGCCCACGCCGCAAGGATTGCTCCAGGTGGATTATCGAAAGACCGCAGACGGATTGATTGCTGAAATCGATCTGCCGCCAGGAGTGGCGGCAAAGGTTTCCATGCCGATTCAGGCGGGCCAGGCTTCCGGGAATGTGAACGGGAAAGCGGTGAGCGGTTCACCCGCTGAGAATGGAACCCGACTCATCGTCGAGTTGGCGGGAGGCGCGCATTACCAATTGGGTCCAGCGGGGAAGTAGCGGCCTGCGCCTCAGCTCTTCGTGTCCTGGCGTGATTTGCAGTCCCTGCACCACCGGGTCCAGGGGACCGCTTCCAGGCGCGCCGTGCTAATCGGCTCCCCGCATTCTTCGCAGAGGCCAAATTTCTCGTTGCGAATCCGCGTCAGGGCATCCTCAATGGCGCGCAAGAGCTTGCTATCCGTTTGATGCAATCGAACCTGGGTGGCAGCGTAGGTTTCATTGGCGGCCATGTCGACCGGGTCCCCGCGCAGCTCGCCCGCGGTGGGAATCGAATCGGCCAGGCTTTTGCCGACGGAAAGTTCCTGCTGCTTGGAAAGGAGAAGATTCTTGTAGCGATTCACGTCGCTATTTTTCATATTAGCCACCCCGTACCCCACGATTGCTGCGTGTGCAAAACACCAAGCCCTATATTATACAGCCAGAGCGGCGCCGCTGTACCGAGGTTTAGCGTCAATAAGTGATTTGAATGGAAGGCACCTGCTGGTGCTGTCGTCATTTGGAATGAGAGCCCCCTTCGAACCACTTGTCATTCCCGCGAAGGCGGGAATCCAGTCCTTGTAGCATGGCCATCTTGGCCATGACTGCACACGGACAGGATGCCCGTGCTACGCCGGGGGCGCATCTCCAATGGCTTGCGGCGTGGATTCCCGCCTTCGCGGGAATGACTGCACAGGGGAGCACCCGTGTTTCGCAAATGACATCACAACCCACTGCCCGGTGGGTAATCTTTAACCGGTTCTATCGTCGATGGGTATCTAAGGTTCCTTGCGCGGCTCGAGATTCGATGATGCCCATTGTGGCGAGAGCCTTCAGCGCCTGCCGCAGGGCGGGCCGCCCGACGCTTAGCATCCGCGCGAATTTCCGTTCGGGAGGAAGCCGGTTCACGATGGAGATGGTTCATATGGGCTCAAACCTCGAAAATTTCAGTTTGCGGCGTATCGAGGGCTATGGAGCCACCTTCCGTAATCGCGATGGGACCGCCGATGAAGGCTGCGCCCTTGTCAGCAGCCCAAAGTGACGGGTGGATGACGAGGACAATGCCGGGCGATAGGAGCGATTGGCACTCGTGATCGACGGGGTGGAGTTCCGGGAGGTCCAACCCTACACCGTGTCCCGGGCCGAAAGCAGAAAAGTTTTTGAACCCCGACGCGGTGATGACTCGCTGCGCGGCATCCGCGATATGGGAGGCAAGCGCGCCGGGCTTGGCAGTTTGCACGGCGGCAGTATAGGCGCCCTGGGCAATCTTGAAGACTTCCGCTTGCTCGGTGGAGGGTGAGCCGATGGAAAACACCCGGCAGATTTGTACCCAGTACCCGGCAAGCTGGACGGTGATTTCGCAGTTTACGGCACTTCCCTTGCGGAACTCGTAGTCAGCCGGGGGATAGCAGATTCGCGCGGCATCCGAGGAGATGATGACGTCGCATTCACCTCCCTCCAGGCGGGCGGTCTGCGCCGCCTTCACGGCTGCCAACTTTTCCGATTGCCCCGGCTTGATTTCCTTACCCAGACTCGCCGCCACGCGCACCGCCAACTGCGCTGAGTCTCGCAGAGCGGCAATCTCGTCCTGACTCTTGATGAGGCGCAACTCGTTGAGCAGGTCGGAAGCGGGTTCAAGCTGCGCATGGGGCAGTGCGGCACGAAGCGCTTCGTAAAGCGATATTCCCATCTCATCGGAAGCCAAATCCGACGCCACGGTGCCAACACGCGATCGGTCCAGGCCCAGGGAACGAATCGCTTCCGCACATTGGCCAAACAACTTCGCGGTGCTTTCACTCAGGCTGGGGCGGATGTCGCTGAACCAGCTCACGGTTCTGGCGCGCGGAAGATCAAAGGCAAACTTGACCCACATGATGGGGTCCCCCTCCAAGGGGAGAACTACGACGGCAGAGTTGGTGTGGTAATTCGGCCGGTACCCGGACACGTAAGGCACGTGCCCGCGCTTCTGGGAATAGATAAAAAGGACATCGAGATTGCGCCGCTTCATCTGCTCGCGAATATTCTGGACGCGTTGCTGGAACTCGGCTGAGCTGATTCGATTCGTCATGGTCTGTGCCTCCGTGAAGTGGTTCTTGGTATTGCCAAGAGCATTCTACAGTAAGGCGGGTGAAAGGCAACCAAAGTGACTTCTCCAAAAAAGGACTAAAGATGCCGGACACGATGAGTCCCAACAAGCGCGGCGAGCCTCTTGCCCGTTTCATTCGAAGCCGCGAAAAAAATCTCCGAACGAGCAAAGATATTTCACGCAAAGGCGCAAAGGGCGCAAAGAAAGCAAAGCAGTTTGGCTTGGCGAGTCTTAGCGCCTTGGCGTCTTTGCGTGAGATTGTCTTTTTCACAGGTTCTTTCGTGATGGGAAATCTTGCTCTGTGCGCTACAATCCACTGCACGGTTGATGGGTGTGATGACAGAAAACGCATTGAGGAGTGATAGGAGATGAAAAGAAGAGCATTCTTACAACGCGCCGCTGCCGCTCCGGCTCTGGCAGCGCTGGCTCCCCACACGCTGCAAGCCGCCAATGGCAGCGCCCCCAGCTTGCCCGCGGGCCGGTATACTCCGGGCCGGATTGTGAATGAATACAACCTGCTGCTGCCCGGTGAGCGGGAAGAGCTCAAGAATTCGCCGCGCGTGCTTTCCATCGCGGCAGGGAAAGTGGTGGCAAGTTTGGGGAGCGAGCGGAAGACGCTGGCGCCGGGAGAGACGATCAGAGGCTGGCAATTGCTGGCTATCCTCCCGTGGTTGAATGGCACCCCCACCGCCGTTTTTGAGAAGCATGTGACTCATCAGGGGGCACTGGTTTACCTCACCGAGAAGGCGGAAATCGCGCGTGTCCCCAAACGCATCGGCGACCTTTCCCAAATCCGTCCCCGCCCCACCAGCACTCCCCACAACGTGAAGCTGGAGAGGCCGCGGCAGTATGTTCCCGGTCCCGACGTCTGCGGCGATTACATCCTGAACTCCGAAGACGATCCCAGCTACGAGAATATTGCCGCGTTGGGGCCGGAGCTGATCGGCTGGACATTGGTCGCGAACGAAGAGGCGGCGCCGGAGCGATCACTTTTTCTCGAAGCTGACGGGAAGTCCCGCCAAATGGCAGCCGGCGAGCAAACGGCCTGGGCGCCTGACCTGACCGGAAGGCTTTTCGACCCTTGCCGGTTCCTGCCTTCGGAGTACCTCTACGAACATGTTCCCGGTTATAGCAAGCGCACTTTGCTGGGGGGATTTCTGCCCGGAGCGGACATCGGGGTCTGGAATCCGAATTTCCACGTTGGGTACGAAGTGATGGTGATCCTCCCGGATGGCGCGGACGCCCGGCCCCTCGGCCGTATCCGCGCACTGCTTCCGAAAACCTCCGGTGGCGAACTCATACCCGCGGGGGACTCGAACGCCGGCGAGGCCATCCCTGCGTCAGGATCTTTGGAGCGATATTGGAATGGCTCAGCGGAGGATTTCTTCTCCGCCCTGGTGGGAATCTGGAACCGGTGGCAAAACTTTTTCTCCGCCGGCATGCAGGTGGAAATTCCCGATGAGTGGCTCGGCGACGCGGCGCGCGCCGGTATTGCCCTGGCGCGTTGCAGTTATCATGGCCTGGAGCCCACTTATCAGGTTGGTGAAGGAGCCTATACCAAGATTCCCGTGCGAAGTCACGCCCTCTTTCCCGTTGCCCATTACGAGTTCGTTTGGACGCAGCAGTTGTGGGGCCTTAGCGAGCAGGTTGAACCTTACTTTCAACATTACCTCAACCATTACATCCTTCCTGACGGAAACTTTCTTTACAACACGCAGGATCAGGTGGAAGCGCCGCTGAATGCGGGCATCTTCCTGGAAAATTCCGCGCGCGCTTACGACTACACACATAATATCGAGTCGCTTCGCCAACGCCTGCCGGTTTTGCGCAAGATGCTCGACTTCGTCGTCCGCCGCTACCGGTACGCGCAGGAGACCTTTCCCGCCGGGGACCCCCGCCATGGTTTGATTTGGGGCTCGCCCGAGGCGGACAACGGGGATCCACAGAATGACTTTCCGGAGTCTCACCCCTTCTACTACCAGAACGCGGCATGGATCTGGCGCGGCCTTAAGGAACACGCTCGCTGCCTGGAGCAGGCAGGGCTGGACCATGAGGATGCCGGTCTGCACTTGGAAGCGGCGGAAACCAAGAATCTGGCGGCGGAGATGCGCGCTGATATCGAGCATTCCCTGGCTCGTACGCTTGCGGATCGAAGCCCCGCGATGAAGCAGGCTGGAATCACCCCTTTTACGGTCTTCGATACAGATCGCCAGCCGAGCGAACTTCCCAGCTACGAAAACCATCGCTACATGATGGATTGGTGGACGAGCGATTGGGGCGACCCCAATTTGGATGCCGGCCACTTTGCCCATCGCAAACTTGCTGGCCAACAGATTCTCGGAATGAATACGGATGGCAACTACCCGCGCACTTCCAACTTCATGGAGCATGGCACTCTGGCAGGCCGCATCCGGCAGGATGATTATCGGCCGTTTCTTCTCGCCCTCTATGGGAATCTCTGCTATGCCATGGATTCGGGAAACCGTTATGCCCCCGAAGACGCCTTATTGCCGGGAAACTACCCGGGGGAGGGAAGCCCCTACGCGTGGTCGGCGGTCATCAATAGTACACTGCAACCGACCCTGGGATTGCGTTGGCTCCTGGGTTACGAAGAACATGACCACGACGTCGTCCATCTCCAGAAAGCCGCTCCCAAACACTGGTTTGGCCCCGGGGAGGTGATTCGGGTGCGCAATTGCCCCACCCGCTTCGGCCCCATCAGTTGGAGCACCCAGGGCCTGCAACCCACGGTGGGATCTGCCCGGTGGAAGGTCGAGGTCACCCTTTCACGACCCTGCAACGCCGACCTTGTCATCCACATTCACCCGGTCGACCGAACACCTTTACGGTCGGCTTCACTGGGTGAAGTTCGTCCCGACCGGATTGTCATTGCCGCGAAGCTCCTGGTCGGCAAGCCGCATATCGAGATTGAAGTCGCGTAACCGGGCAGGGAGCCGGCTTCAGCTCCGAATGACCTGACCGGGGTTTCCGGGAAATGAAAGAGAATTCACCTGACGAGGAAGACCGGTCATGCCAAACAAGAGGTACAAGCCCCGAGTAGATTGTGAATCTGCTGCGTAGGATATCCTGCTTGTAAGCCGGGATGGAATATATGATACAGTTCCCGGCGGAATTCAGAAAAGACTTCGGTTAATGACGACCTGCCACGCTTTTCGGCAGCGGGGAAACGGCGCAGACGAGGAGATCCGTGGAAGGTGACTTGACCACGATGGGCTATGGGAAGAACAGCAATCTTCGCAGGCGTGAACCAATCGATGGCGGCAATGGACAGGCAAAACTCCCTATGGGCAGAGGGTGATTGACTCGTGGCAGCAAAACAGGAATCGCAACCCCCCAATTCAATGACCATTTCATCCGCGATGCGGCTTGATTGGTACCGCCAAATGTGCCGCATCCGCGCCTTTGAGCGGGAGATTCACGAGCATAACAAGAAGGGTCTTATCCCCGGTACCGCGCACCAGTACATCGGTATGGAAGCCACCGCCGTAGGTGCGTGTGCAGCCATGCGGGATGGCGATCTTCTTACCAGCACCCATCGCGGTCACGGTCACTGTATAGCGCGTGGTTTGGACCTCGGCCGGATGATGGCGGAAGTATTAGGCCGCGCGGATGGCTATTGCCGCGGCAGGGGCGGCAGCATGCACATAACGGACATCTCCCGCGGCATGCTGGGCGCGGACGGGATTGTGGGCGGAGGAATTCCCATCGCTGCGGGGGCCGCCCTCGGCATGCGGATCAAGGGAATTCCCTCCGTAGTCTTCTGTTTCTTCGGCGATGGAGCAAGCAACGAGGGGTCCTTTCACGAGGCGATCAACTTTGCTGCGGTCAATCATCTTGCCGTGATCTTTATCTGCGAAAACAATTTGTGGGCTCTCAGTACATCCTTCAAGGCAACGACGGCGGGGGGAAGCGTCGCCAATCGGGCAGCGGCGTATGGCATGCCTGGCCAATGCGTGGATGGAAATGACGTTGAGGCGGTTTTTCACGCCGCCAGCGCCGCCGCAGCGCGCGCCATCAAAGGCGCAGGACCGTCCCTGATCGAATGTGTCAGCTACCGCTGGGAGCCGCACTCGATTTTCACGCGGAGGGAAACTCGCCCCCAACGGGAAATTGAAGAGTGGAAGCAAAAAGACCCTATCGCGCGTTATCGCCAGCTCTTAATTGAGACCAAAGAGGCGACCACGGACGCCCTCAGTCAAATTGATTCCGAGGTGCATGCCGAAGTGGCGAAAGCCTCGGCCTTCGCAATAAGCAGCCCCACACCAAGCCCTGAGAGTGCAGACCAAAATGTCTTTGCCTAAATCCAACGCCAGCGAAAGGTCCTTTGTCGAAGGGCTCAACGAAGCTCTGCGCGAGGAGATGCGCCACGACCCACTGGTCTTTGTTCTCGGTGAGGATGTCGGCAATATGGGAGGGCTTTTCAATGTCACGAAGGGCCTCCTGGATGAATTCGGGCCGCATCGCGTTATCGACACGCCCATCTCGGAGGCGGCGATTGCGGGGGCAGGCGTAGGTTCGGCGTTGGTCGGAGCGAGGCCGGTGATTGAATTTCAGTTTCAGGACTTCATGACAATTGCCATGGACCAGATCGTGAACCATGCGGCCAAACTGCGGTATATGAGCGGTGGCATGGTCACAATCCCCCTCGTCATCCGCGCCCCAATCTGCACGGGCGTAGGACTCGGCGCCCAGCACTCGCAGTCGCTGGAGGCCTGGTTCGTGCATGTTCCGGGACTCAAGGTGGTCATGCCTTCGAATCCTGCGGACGCGAAAGGGCTGCTAAAAAGCGCCATTCGAGACAACAATCCGGTCATTTTTCTGGAAAGCAGGATGCTGTATTCAATGACCGGGCCGATTCCGGAAGGCGAGCATTTGGTGCCACTTGGAACCGCGGCGATCAAGCGCGCGGGAAGCGATATCACCCTTGTCGCTACCGGCCGAACCGTGGGGCTGGCCTTGTCGGCTGCGGAAAAACTCTCGCCGGAAGGGATCGATGTCGAAGTCATCGATCCGCGAACGCTCAAGCCTCTGGACTCGGCGACCATTCTCCAATCCGTTCGCAAGACGAATCGCCTCGTGGTAGTCAGCGATGGGTCTCGCACGTGCGGTTATGCCGCGGAACTTATGGCGGGTGTGGTGGAAGAGTGCTTCTATGAACTTGACGCGCCTCCCCAGCGGGTCTGCACACGGGATGTCCCGATGCCGGTCGCGCCCTCGCTCCAAAGGGCAGTTATGGTTTCGGAAGAGGAAATTATATCGGCGTGCCGCAGGACTCTGGCTGCGTAGCGGATAAACTCGTACGCGCTGTCAAGGCGCAGGACGGCAGGGTAGTGACTCATTTTGAGGTGCCACGGGCGTCCCGCCCGTGAAGGGACACGGCCAAGATGGCCGTGGCACCTCAAAATGAGTCACCACCGACGACAGCATTGAAGTGTTTTTCGGCAACCTCTCAAGCGAGCCGATAAAACTCACTGGCGTTTTCGCCCCAAAGCTTGCGTGCCCCTGATTCGGGTAAAGGTCCAAGAGCCTGTTGTAAAGATTCGACGACTTGCTGATAGGTGGCGGCTAAGGTGCAGACCGGCCAATCACTGCCGAACATCACTCGATCGAGGCCAAAATGATTGACGACATGCTGCACATACGGCCGCAGGTCGTCGGCAGTCCAGGCGTTCCACCTGGCCTCCGTGGTCATCCCCGACAGCTTGCACCAGATGCCAGGGAGCCGCGACACACGCTCCATTTCCAGTGCCCATTCGTCGAACTCGCGTTCGGCGATGCGCGGTTTGGCAAGGTGATCCACCACCAGCTTCAAACGCGGGCGCCGCTCACGCAGAATGGGGATGTACTGCAAATGCCGCGTATGGACCAGAAGGTCATAGGGAATTTCCCGCCGCTCCAATTCGGCAAGTCCCATCAGCACGTCGTCGCGTACCATCCACGCGTCGTCGGTTTCATTCTCAATTTGATGCCGAACCCCTTTGAATTTAGGGTGGGCTTGAAGTTTGTCCAACTCCTTTGCCAACTCCTTACTCCGAAGGTCAGCCCACGTGACGACTCCCGCAACGAACTCGGCGGCCGACGCCAACTCCAATAACCACCGGGCCTCTTCCGGGGAAGAAATCGCCTGCACGATAACGGTGCGGCCCACCGCCGATTGCGACAGGAGCGGTTTCAGGTGTTCAGGCAGGAAACTGCGCTTTAACCCATGAAGTTCCTCGGCATTCATCCAGAAATACTGGAAGCGGCCCGGGTCCCAGAAGTGCTGGTGAGCGTCAACAACCATCGTCTGCATATCCTGCCCCTTCCCTATTGCCATCCCCAGAGCCCGGACCATCTGGGTCCCGGACTCCATAATGGCAATTTACTGAATCCTTTTCAAGTCGATGGGTATACCTATCGGATATAGATTATACTGTCAAGCGAAAAAATCGTTCTGTTTGCAGGGGTACGGCAAGCCGCACCCCTGCAAGCAGGGCGGCAGAGCCGTTGGCCGGTTTTTAAGAGTTAGGTGTTACGCAACACGAGAGGGTCTAAATTATGAAAGACCTGAAAGATAAAGTCGCCATCGTCACGGGAGGGGCCGGGGGAATAGGGTTTAGTGTTTGCGAAGCCCTCGGCAAGGCTGGCGGCAAAGTAATCATTGCAGACATTTCCGAAAAAAATGGGCGCGTGGCAGAGCAAAGTCTTCGCCAGGCTGGTTACGTTTGCGAATACGTCAGGTTAGACGTGGCGCACGAGGGTTCGGTCCGGGCGATGGTCGAGGGCGTTCAGAAGCACCATACCAGGATCGATATCCTTGTCAACAGCTCCGGTGTGCCCGCCAAAGTCATTTCTACGATTCAACTTCCATCGGAAGAATGGATTCGGGTCCTGACCATCAATCTCTTTGGGGTCTTTCTCTGCTGTCGCGAAGTGGGTGGTGTTATGGCGAAGCAAGGCAGCGGGCGAATTATCAACATGGCTTCTTTGAACGCCGTAAGCCCTCCAGCACTTACCGCGGCCTACAACGTGTCGAAGGCCGGAGTGGTAAGCTTGACCCAGACATTGGCCATCGAATTGGCTCCCTTCGGGGTCAATGTCAACGCCATTAGCCCAGGGCCCATCGAGACGGAGTTCAATGAAATCATAATGCCCCAGCGTGCCGCGACCCTGGGGATAACTCGCGGCCAGATGGTCGAGAAGATTCGCGCATCCATTCCTCTTGGCCGATGGGGCACAACAGCCGACGTGGCAAATGCCGTCCTCTTCCTCTCCTCCAGCCAGAGTGATTGGATAACGGGACAAAACCTGATTGTGGCCGGGGGGCTTTCCGGGGTAGCAGCCTCCCCGCCAAAAGAGGTGATTCTGCGGAAATAGCGGCGAGTATACCTCGCCAAATGGCGGCGTCCCGATAAGTTCGGGATGAATTCCGCCGCCTCCACATCAAATTGACCCAATTTCATGGGGGACAGGAGCTTCCTCGGGGAGTAATCGCTGCTTGCGCAGGTCGGTCCAGAATTCGGCTGGGATGGGATGACCCATGAAGCGAAAGTTCTCTTCCACTTCTGCCTCTGTCCTGGCCCCCGGGATTATCGAGACCACCGCGGGGTGGCCGAGCGGAAACTGGAGCGCGGCAGCCTGGAGGGGGACGGAATATTCCCTGCAAGTGTCTTCGATTTGCCGCACTTTCTCCAAGACCTCAGAAGTGGCTGGCACATAGTTGTACATTGCCCCCGCCACGGCGCCCGTGGCCAGGATACCGCTGTTGTACGTGCCCCCCATAATGACGCTTACTCCCTTTGCCTGACACAGAGGCAGGGCTTCCTCGAGCGCCGTGTGATCAAGCAGACTGTACCGGCCGGCCAGCAGGATACAGTCAAAGTCTCCCGCTTGAACAAAACGGATTAACGTCTCATTCACCGTCGTGCCCACGCCCACCGCCCCAATCACCCGCTCCCGACGAAGTTTGTCGAGAGCTACATAGGCGCCTTTCATTGCCGCCTCGAGATGTTCGGTGGGATCGTGGATGTGCAGAATATCAATGCGGTCCAGGCCGAGCCTGCTGAGGCTTCCCTCGATGGAGCGCATGACCGCGTCATAACTAAAGTCGAACGTGGGCTGGAGAGATGGAGCGTTGTCATAGGGGAAAAACATCTCCTGTTTTCCCCCGGGCACTTGGGGTAGTAGTGCATATCCCACTTTGCTGGCGAGGACGTACGAATCGCGGTTCCACCCTTCCAGTCCGCGCCGATACCGTGACTCACTTTTGCCAGCGCCATAAAGCGGGGCGGTATCGAAGAAATTTATGCCCAGGCGCAGGGCCCGCTTGACCGTGCTCGTTGCCGTATCTTCCGAGAGATCATGAAAGAGTCCTCCCAGTGCCGCCCCGCCCATTCCCAGTCTCGTCACTTCTAAACCGGTCTTCCCCAAGGGAGCTTTTGAAAGTGGATTCATCGTGAGTCCCCGGCAAACGGCAATAGATTTTCGTGTGGGTCGAATTTCATTTCTTGCGGCTTGTCCAGTACGGTTAAGTCTCCCTTTTCGGCGAGCTGACCGGAATAAGACTCGGCAACTTGCAGAAGTTCGAGGGAAAGGGTATCTGCAATCCGCACGACCCGCGCGGCACTGGCATCCGATATCCCCAAAGAGGCAAGACCGCCAGTAATGGCTTCCGAGTCAGTTTCAAAATATATCGGAATCTTAGCTATCAACGGAGCCATGGATGTCAGGGCATTGACATAAGTTGCTTGCGGGTTCATGGCACGAACCAGACGCGAGGTGGTCAGGTCAGCCAACCCAATTCCGACAGCGTTGCCATGGGATTCTGCCGTGAGGTCGCGCACAAAGATTCGTTTAATTTTGACAGGTGACAGGGAATTAACGCTGGGCCCCTGCGAAGTGTAACCGTAGACGCTGCGCCCGATGATGTTGGGGTCCATCCCCGAGCCGCTGATGTTTTTCCCCATCCGGTCGATGATCAGGAAATCAATATCGTCAATAGGCAGCCTGGGCATCAACCGCCGGGCTTGCGCGAACAGTTGCTCCTCCTGGACTTCGATCTCTTCCTTGCCCAATGTGACCACATTCGCCGTTTCATGAAACTGGTCTTCCAGGATCGCGACCGCTCCCAGGATGGGGGTGCGTCGCAGGCTCACACCCGCGACCTTGCGTATGACCTGCTCATGCCCGCGCAAGGTGAATGCCGTATGGCACGCCCCGGCGCCCATTCGTTTGCCCAGACCGATGGCGATCATCTTTAAAATGCCACTGCCAATGCTTCCGGAAAAGTCGGTATGCGGTTTGATGCGATTGATCAGCAGGATTCCGTCCGCACTGAGTGCCTCCGAGCTGAAGTACACATCGACCCCATCATCGGTACTCCCCAGGTGCTTGACTTCCAGAGAGGCCCTTACCGGCGCTCCAATCTTCTCCTCGGTTATTCCGTAGTCGGCGAGAACATCAGCCTGCCCTTCGGGTGTCGCCCCGCCGTGACTTCCCATGGCGGGAACGATGAAAGGCATCGCTCCCCTCTGTTTGAGCCAATTCACCACCACGGAAACAATCTGCTGCAAATTGGAGATTCCACGACTACCCACGGTAACTGCAATCCGTGCTCCCGGCATGATGCGCGCAGTTAATTTCTGAGCGAGCTGGTTTTGCACATTGGCGGGAATATCAAACGGGGCAGAGTGCGGGAGATTCTGGCGGATTGTGAACATGCGCGGAAAATTGGCGGACATTGGACACCTCACACCTCATGGGTTGTTTTGACGCCTGCGCAAGATGAGGTTGCAAAGCCTGAATCAGCAACGTGGCACACAGCCTCGCACTGGGCAGATATAACTCCTGACTCCCTGGCCTTCAATGCTGTGGCGTATTTCCTACTCACGAACTGCCGCAAGGGCCGAGCCAAAGTCCTGAGCTGCACGATACTATCGCATATCAATATCCGGCGCAAACGCGAACCGGCAGTTTCATTTATGGCAGATGAATGCGTGAGCCCCGGACAACGGAAGGCGCGCAGAAGGATTTGACAAATGCGACGCTGCCATATTACATAGTTTCCCTGATTCCGGGCTGTTATTTGACACATTGGTCCTGCTTCACATGCAACGGGATTTGGGTCCGGACCTGATCCGTTGGGAGATCCCCCGGCTCTGCCGGGGAGGCAGTCGCAGTTTGACAGTTCCGGAATGAGGGCCGGGCACAAGACCCCTCACCCGGCGGCGCATGGCCGCCACCCTCTCCCCACGGGAGAGGGTGGGGAATCCCTCTCCTTCTC
>PLWR01000358.1 GCA_003165615.1 Acidobacteriota bacterium
GCTCGCCATGGGTGCGGAAGAGATAAAGGCTTCGCACTTTGAATTGAACGTCGAGCCGGGGCCCCATTTCCCCAATCAATTCATCCTTAATGCCTTGGGGGAAATTCCCGTAAAGGAGGCTCAGGTGGGCCATGAAAGCGGGGTCGCACTTGCGGCCAAATTCCTGGCAAGCGGCTTGGTGAGCTTTACGCAGCGGCCCCGTCAGGCCAACGTGAACGAACAGGCAGCAAAAATATTCCTTACGGAAATCGATCTCTTGCAGCCGGATGGTAAAGGGCCGCAGGGCGGTGGCAACGCTCGCAGACTGACGAATCAGATCACGGCGCTTGCCCACGCAACTCCCAAGGAGCGTTACGTGCGGGGCGAATTCCGGTGCTTGAAACCGGGCACTCAGTCGGTGGATGATTCGCGCGAGGCGGTCGCGCACATCACCCCCCGGCATTAACCACAAGGAATATCTTCGCCCGGCACTTGGCTGGTTCACATGCTTGCCTAAGTCGGAAGGGTAAAGTTCAAAGGATAAAGGGTGCCGCTGCGCTCGCTTACCCTTTAAACTTTATCCTTCACCCTTTACNNGCACGGGGTGATTGTGATCCTGCAATGAGAGCGGGAGCTTTTCCGGTGTGGGCTCATAGGGCGGACGCTTGTGGTGCGCGGTGGGCCCCATGATGTCCACGTGATCCTGAACCAGAACGCCGTTATAGAACACGGTGACATTCGCGGGCCGCGTTAACTTGCCACTCGCATCGAAGCGCGGGCCGTGAAAAACAATGTCGTACGTCTGCCATTCGCCGGGCTTCCGCGCCGCGTTGACCAGGGGCGGATACTGGCCATAAACGGCAGCGGCCTCGCCGTCGGCATAGGTCACATTATCGTAGGAATCGAGCACCTGAATTTCGTACAGGCCGTGCAGGAAAACTCCACTGTTTCCGCGGTCCTGGTCAGTGCCCACAGGCGGATTGGGCGTGGCCCATTCCACGTGCAATTGGCAATCGCCATACGCGGCTTTGGTTTGGATGTACCCGGTGCCGGGCACCGTGGCGAAATAACCGTCTCCCACGGTCCATTTCGCCGGGCCCCCATCCTTGACACTTTCCCAATTGGACAAATCCTTGCCGTTGAAAAGCACGATGGCATCCGAAGGAGGAGCACCCGCATGCTCTTGCGTGCTGGCGGTCCCAGGCGTGATGATGGGCGGCTCCGGCCGGTCGCGATCGTTGGGCCCCCATTGTTGCTGTGCCCCCTGAGGCGCAGCCAACGGCAGGGTGCTCATCATCATAAGCAAAAGCATGGCGAGTCCGACACAAGTTCCCACCAACAAAACTCCCTTACGCATAATCTCTTCTCCCTTCCGATAATGAGTGCCGGCGCGCACACGTGTTCATGAGTGCAAGCGGTTGAAGAGCTCGATAAGCCCGTCAACGGTAAATTCGGGTGACTGGGAATAGTTGATGATCTGCCGTTCCAACGTATCCACGATCTTTACGCCCTCGGGAATCCGGGGAGCCAGGTCGAGCGGGATATTGATCACGCCGTGACGATCTCCCTGCAGCAGGTCGCCAGGCCGCACGGTGAGCCCGCCGATGCGCACGGGAGTTCCCACTTCCATGATGTGTACGTACGCGTGCGAAACCGCAATGTGGCTGGCGAAGAAGTGGAATCCGAGCGGCTCAACTTCATCGAGATCGCGCACCGAGCCGTTGGTGACACAGCCCACGCAGCCCATGGCCTTGTGCATGTTGGCGTTCACTTCTCCCCAAAGCGAACCCAGGCCGGACGGCTCGTCAAGGTCTTCCACCACAATCACTCGCGGCGCTGGGACTTTCATAATGTCTTTCCAATGCTGACTGGGATGAATGGTAGCGCCCTTCGCACCGGGCGTTACCGATTGAATCTTTACGGTCACGGCGTAGCCAACCATGACGCCCATGCTGGGAAATATGCAGCGAATCTCCGGGCGCATGAAGCCTTCGTTGCGAGGGCGAACATCGAACACTTCGATGGCGTTTGACACCGTGGGTGTGTTGTACGTGCGCAAACGATCGAGCAGAGCAGGTTCTAAGGGTCCCATGATCTTCTCTCCCTGAATGAGAACTGTTTCTTACAGCCCGAGACATTATATTGGCGTGGCCGAAAAAACAATAACAAACCTTGCGAGGGGGGTGGGTCGATTCGTAGCGGCGGGTCTACCCCGCCATTTAGTGGATGTAGGGGCGGCTTTATCCTGCCATGTGACGGCATAAAGCCGCCTCTACATGACATGGGCCTCAATTTCCCGCTCAATGTCGGTTCCCTCATAAAACCAGAGACGTCCCTGGATGCGAACGGTTTCCCGATAAGGGCAGTCGGGCAGTCTCGGATCCGCGTGCATGCAGGGAACAAGCGCGTTGCCCCAGGAACGGCCGGGATTCTGCCAGGCGGTCAAGATCCAGCGATTGCCCGCGGCCGAGCGCACGGCGGCCACTGGCTTGCGAAGGATCTTGTTGTCATTCGTCAGGGCAGTGAACTCCGGCGCGCCCTTCAGCATGACGCAGATCTGCGTGGCCAGGCCCGCCGAAGCGTCCATGCCGGTTAAATCGGCGCCACTGAAATTGCGCAGCCACAGTTCCAGATCCACGTGATTTTCCCCAGGCCGAATATTCGCTCCAAACGTGACAGAATTCGGAAGGGTCCTCTGCGAACTCAAGCTCCCGTCCGGGCCCCGCTCCCAGTCGATATTTTCCAATACCATGTTCTTGTCGTTCCAGACCGTGGGAAGGTCGGTGTGCGCCAAAAACAACAGGCCCAAGTTCGAAAAGATCGCTTCCGGCAGATCCACTACCACGTAGCTTGTAGGATCCCAGGGCAGAAAGATGCTCGCCTTGGTACCGCGCATGGGATCGATTGCCCCCTCTTGAAAGCCGATGCGTGCATGCCTGCCTCCCGGGTAGGGCAAGATGCGAACCATTTTTCCTGGAGATGCCGGCGGAGCGGGGGATTCGAGACCGAACTCCTTTGCCTTGCCCCGAACTTCCTCTTCGCTCATGCCGCACACGGTCGCGGCCTCCGCCCATGAATACCGGTGGTAGCGGAGCATGTTCTCCAGCCAGAAACGCAAGTCGGCGCGCGTGGCCGCGACTTCCGTGGGAAGATCCGGGCATCCAAACTTCGGCTCGGGGTATCGCGCTTTGACCAGAGGGTCATCAGGAGGTTGGACGAAATTGATGTATGGCCGCAAATCGCCCAGAGCAAGGATGTGGAAGCCATTCTCCTTAAGGAATGCCATGTACTGGCGGAAATTTTCCGGCGGCGTATAGACCCAGGGGTGTGCGAGGTCGGGGACTCCGTGAAATTGCAGCACCACGGCCTTTCCGCCGCGGGCACGACTCACCACCTTTTGGAAGTAATCAAGCGTCCAGTCCGGATAGGCATCACCCGCGGTGGGAATCAGCAAGGGATGGTGACGCGCGGGGTCGAAGGCGGGGCCCGGTTCCATGGCGCCGTATTTCACCTCCGGCTGCATCCCACGCCTCGCAAGCCGGTAGCTTTGCTTCCTCAAAATCTCCACCGCCTCGGGGCCAAAGCAATCTCCGGGATGAGCGAACGTCGAGGGTTGAGGAACACCCACCTTTTTCAGTTCGCCTTCAACGAGGGCAAGTTCACCGTGTAAATGCGCGGCGCTGCGAGGCGAGGAAAAATCGGCGTGCGTCCACGAATGGTTGCCAATCTCGAACCCCATCTGATGGAGATCCGCGATTTCCTGCCACGTCATGAAATTCTTTGCGTCGTCCATCCAGCGGTGGCACACAAAGAAGGTGGCTCGAAAGCCAGCCTCCTTCAGCAGCGGCGCCACAAACGTCCGGTGGGACTTTACGGCGTCGTCAAAGGTCAGCACCACGGTCTTGTCGGGGATGGGAAGGGTTACGGAGGTGGTCGGCGAAGTCTCAGCATGGGCGAGGCCGCGGGCGAGTTCCAACGCCGCCATGGCGGTCACATTGCGCCAAAGAAATTCTCTCCGGTTGAGGTTTTGTTTCCAAAGCAAAGGATTCGCTCTTTCGATTCAGAGGAGGGGGACACCTCCCGCCTCGTTCTTTTCCCGCCCCGTTGCGCGGTAGGATTATAGAGCATTCCTCACTTGATGTGGCAACTGGCCATGCCACGCTTCTCCAGATATTGCTGGTGGTATTCCTCCGCCCGCCAGAACTCCGACGCCGGAGTGATTTCCGTCACGATCTTTCTTTTGTAGGTCCCGGACTTGCCCAGCGCTTCCTTCGAGGCGCGGGCCGCGGCCTCCTGCTCGGGCGAGTGGAAGAATATCGCAGTGCGATATTGTTTGCCGTAGTCAGGCCCCTGCCGGTTGAGTTGCGTGGGGTCGTGATTCTCCCAGAAAACCTTCAAGATGTCCGCATAGGAGACTTGCGCGGGGTCGAAAGTGACCTCCACCACTTCCGCGTGTCCGGTCTGGTCCGTGCAGACGTCGCGATAGGTGGGATTCTTGCAATCCCCGCCCATGTAACCCACCGCGGTGGCGGTGACTCCGTGAACCTGGCGGAAGGCCGCTTCCACTCCCCAGAAACAACCCGCCCCGAAAGTCGCTCTTTCTGTTGCCACGCTCGTTGCCTCCATATTGGTGAAGTCTGCCCTGTCGAATCTTATTCCGCCTGAGGCGCTTTTTCCACTTTTTCCTGCCTCAGCGTGCAGCCCTTATTGGATGCACGCCAGGGACAGTGGGCTCATCGGAGGGCAGCACCGCGCCAACGGTGACGTCTGACCTACCTCCCCGGCGCCACAAGACAATCATGATAGCCTACTATTGATCAGGATGCCACTCCAAGCCTCCCGGTGGAGCACCGGGAGCAAATTCCGGATGGGCGAGTTCATGCTTCGGAAGCATGGGAACCTGCCAATGCGGACGTCGCAGCGCGCTCCGTCAAACGCTCGCGATACAAACGGTGAAGCCATGCCGGAAGGAGCAGACTTGCTATGCCGATAAAGGATAGGGCGATCTGCGCGATCCGAGAGCCCGAAACTCCAAGCGCTTGGTAAGAACAGGGGACAGCGTCGCTGACCAAGATCGACCAGGCAAATACCTGCAGCGAATGCTGGCCCAAGAAGCGCAGGTAGCGATGCAATAGAGTCTTTTCCAGCCAGGGGCCATACCTGATGAATGCCATTGCGGCGAGGTAAGCAAAGAGCCCGAAGCTGCAAATGCGCAGAGGCCCCAGCGTCTGCTTGGCAACCCACCATGAATCCGTTGCCCGGAGGTCGACAAACCGTGGGCCCAGGATGACTCGCGTATGGCGCAAAACGAAGAGCAGGGCATAAAGAGGTAGAACTGCCGCCCAAGTGCGAGATGAATTGAACCATGGAGCCGCCGCTTGGTTCCGTTGGAGGCAAGCCAGAGTGAAGCCGCAGACAAACAGGAATTGCCAGGCGAAAAAATTGAAGGTCCCAAGCTCAACCCAGGCTGGCAAATGAAGGGAAACAAACACACCGGGTTGGCTCAACAACCACAACCCGGCGCTGAGGCCCAGCAGCCTGCCCCCTCGGCCCGCTTTCCAGGATCGCACCAGCACGGGAACCAGGAGGATCACCAGGGCATAGAAGGGAAGAATGTCGAAGTGTGCGGGTTGGAAGAGAAAACTGGCTGCCAGCAGCAGGGTTATGAGGGGGTGGGGGGTGTGCACCCAATGGCGGCTTCCCACCAGGTGTGCCGAGGCGGGAGCACGAGGCAGGAGGAGCACTGCGGCTCCCAGCATGAGCGCGAAAAGGCCGATGTGGGTGAGATAGATATCCCGCGCCCTGAGGACAGCACGCTCTGTCATGGCGGCTTCACCACTGCGCTCCGCGAGGCGGGAGTAATAGCCACCCGCAACGAGTCCAGAAATAAATATGAAACCCTCCGCCGCCCCAAAAAAGCCGAAGGTGTCCTGGGTGACGAGACTCAAACCATAGATTCGCAGATGGTCAATCGTCATGACCACCAGACAGTATCCCCGCAGCGCATCCAAGTGCAGGTTTCTCATCGCAAGTTGGACCCACGTAGGGCTAAGGCGATCCGGTGCTGGCGGAGTTTGAGCACCAACACAGCGAAGTGAACTTGCCGATGGCAGAGTGCCGAGCCTGAGCCACGAAAGATCCTTCCAAGCCTCGAATTCACACGCCCTCGGGACTTCGGCGCATCGTAGCAGAAGTCAGCGCACGCGGCAAGGGGCTTCAGGTGCGCCGGTAGTGGTGTCATTTGCCGGACACGGGCCTTCCCAGGTGCAGTCGTTCCCGCGAAGGCGGGAATGACCAGTGTTTTGAGGGGGTTTCTATTCCAAATGACACCAGCACCAGGTATGCCTTAAGCTGCGGGCCAGAAACATTCTCTAAGCCGGTTTGATTCCCGTCCAGATTTCCCCCGATCGGCTAAGGGGGATGGGCAGGGGCTGACCCCAAGTCAGCCCGGATTCGGTGGTTGCAAGGCCGGCGGCTTGGTCCTGGCTCAGCCAAAGGAGAAGGCTTCCTCCCGGTTTAAGGCACTGGGCGGCGAGGGGGACGAGCACTTGCAGATTTCCGACGGCGCGCATGGTGGCAAAGTCGAACACCGGCGGGGGAGTTGCGGAAGCCAATTCCTCCAGGCGTTCACGGCGCACCGCGACTTGGCTGAATCCACAGGCGCGGGCAGCTTCCTTCAGGAAGGCCCGCTTTTTCGCCACCGGCTCGAGCAGAGTGACGGAAATGCCGGGAAAGACAATTTTCAGGGCCAAACCGGGGAAGCCGGCGCCGCTGCCGATATCAACCAGTTCGCCGTGGAGTTGGGCTTGGCGAACGAGGAAAAGGCTTTCGCCAAAATGGCGTGTCACACTCTCTTCCGGATCGCGGATGGCGGTAAGGTTGATTTTCTGGTTCCATCGGAGGAGAAGATGAAGGTAGGCGAGGACTTGGTCCTTCTGAGTGGAAGAGAGGTCCAATCCAAAAGGTTCGAGGAGTTGGCGCAGGCGCGTTTCGTCGAGCACGAAGGGATTGTAGAGAGTTCCTCGCTGCGGCGCAAGCTTCGAACAACTCTAAAAGTGGGGGGATGGACATGTTTCGGTGCTGTCCAAATTCGGACGTAGCGCCGCCATCTTGGCGGCTCAATGCCGGCTGGAAGCCAGCGCCACATCTGAAATCAGGACAGCACCCATGTTCCACGTGGAACATTCGTCATCCAATGGGTGACTTGGCCGCAAGAGAAAATCCAATGGCAAATGTCAAAGGGCAAAAGTTAATAGCGGCACGTCCAAGCATCCTTGCCCATTTCTGAACCCCTTTTCCCTTTGGTTTTTCATGGCGGCCAATACAGGCTATCGGTAAACCACTCACATAGTCATCCTGAGGAGGCGAAGCTGGTCCTGAGGATCTCGAAGGAAGGACCCCTGTAGTTGCTTGAAAATTCGAAGACAGGGGTCGTTCGCTGCGCTCAGGATGACAGCCTTGGGGCATTTCTCCGCAACCTCTATAATCCCTCATTTTCGTGACACGGGCATCTGGCCGACGTCGAGGCCTGGCGAAAATGGCGATGCTACTCTTGGCGCGGGAAAGAGAAGTAAATACAGTGTAATCAATATGTTAAATATGATTTAGGGCGTGTGGGGGTTGGAAGAAAAGAGGACAATGTTTCACGTGAAACATTGGGGAATTATATAGTTAACTCCCTCAAGGATGCAAATGGCTGATTGGAAAACAGTTCGCTATGACCCGACCTATACCGAAAAACTGGACGGTGAGGTCATTCCACTTTGCGATGCATTAAACGGTGCGGGGTTCGTTACGGTTTCCTCCTGCTCGGGGCATGGCACCCGCAGAGGTACTATCTGGTTTGAGCACAGCAACGATGAGCGAATTGAAAGCATGGCTCGTTTCGTTCTCAAGACAACAAATCGTGATTTTTGTTCGTTTTACGTTCAGTTCCAAAAGGAAATTCTGGTGGATGGTTACGGGTGGTCTTTGATGGTATCGCCGAACGAGGTCTATCGGTCCACGCCTGAAAACGAATCTCTTGGGCGGGTTGTGCGAGGATTCAGTGAGGTTGAGGCTGCAATTATGAAGTGGAATCAAGGGAGTTAACTATATAAGTCCCAAACCAAACACCTCTTTTACCATGGCTTGGCCTCCTGGACACCTTCTCTTAGTGCATGATCCTGCGTCCGTTCAAGGTAGTCAAGGGAAGGGAAGATTTCTTACAGGGGTTTTGACCCGCCTCGGACCAGCAAACTATAATCCTGGAACCGGCCTTCTCGGGGATTTTCTTGCCGTTTCCCCCGCAAGTTGTGCCGCCCCAGCCAGCCTGCAACAAATCGCTATCTTCACCGCCGAGGCGCTGAGTCGCAGAGAAAAGCCTCTTCATCTCCCGACCTCAGCGTCTCTGCGCCTCGGCGGTGAAGTATCCTCCAAACTCCTCTTGCGCTTTGCCCCGCGAATGCGCTTTTATAGGGGCATGAAAAACCTGACTAGATTTGCACTCCTATTTACCGCACTTTTCGCCGCCTGCTTCTGGTTAGCGGACGCACGCGGCGCTGAAAATTCTGGCAGCCCGAGCAACTACCTGGTTTACATCGGCACCAACACCGCGCAGAAAAGCCAGGGGATTTATGTTTTCAAATTTGCCGCGGCGGCGGGAAAGCTTACGCCGCTCGGTTTGGCGGCGAAGTCAGACAATCCGGGCTTCCTCGCCATTCATCCCAACCACCGTTATCTCTACGCGGTGAACGAAATTGGCGAATACCAAGGGGAAAAGTCCGGCAGCGTCAGCGCCTTTTCCCTTGACCACAAGACGGGCAAGCTCACCCTGCTGAACATCGTTGCCTCGGGCGGCTCTGGGCCTACACATCTAGTAGTTGACAAAACCGGCAAGTACGTGCTGGTGGCCAACTACGGAGCGGGCAGCGTGGCGTTGCTTCCCATTCTCGCGGACGGCCGTTTGGGCGCGGCCACTACGGTTCTGCCGCAGACCGGGCACAGCGTCGACCCGGGGCGCCAGCAGGAGCCGCACGCACATTCCGTCTATGTGTCGCCGGACAATCGTTTCGCGGTCTCCGCGGATCTAGGGACCGACCAGGTTTACGTTTATCGCTTCGACGCCAGCAAGGGAACGCTGGTACCGGGTAATCCACCTTCCATCGCGGTCCCGGCCGGCAGCGGCCCGCGCCACTTTGCGTTTGATCCGCACGGCAGGTTTGGGTACGTGATTGAGGAAATGGGTTCCAGCATCACCACCTTTGCCTATAACGCCATGCTTGGCGTGCTGAATCCGCTGCAAACCATCTCAACTTTGCCCAGTGATTACAAGGGCTCCAGCACCTGCGCGGAGGTGGAGATGCACCCGAGCGGCAAGTTCCTTTATGGCTCCAATCGCGGCCACGACAGCATCACGGTTTTTGCCATCGACCCGGTCAAAGGAACGCTGACCCCCATCGAGTACGTACCCACCGGGGGCAAGACTCCGCGCAATTTCGGAATCGACCCCACGGGCAACTACCTGATTGCCGCCAACCAGGATTCCGACAGCCTGACGGTGTTTCGCATCGATCCCAAAACCGGCCGCCTGACTCCCAAGGGACAGAAGGAAGAGGCCCCAACGCCCATCTGCGTCATATTTGAACCCGTCGAAGAATCAGTCAATGTGCATATCGGGGCGTCGGTTGAATGGGTAATTCAGTGATGTGTGATTTTGTGATTTCGTGATTTGGTGTTTTGGCACTAGTGTCCGGAGTCAGAAGGTCATTGATAAAGGCTGCGACTCGCGGCCGACCGTTCCCCAGCCCCGTTAGGGGTACAAGAAGCTGTGAAAGGATCTCCGAACGGGCAAAAGCATTTCACGCCAAGGCGCAAAGTCGCAAGGGACGCAAAGAGAACAAAGCAGTTATTCTTTGCAAGTCTTTGCGACTTGGCGTCTTTGCGTGGGATTGTTTATTTTTTCACAGCGTCTTGCTCCATGGGCTACATTCTTACGTCCCGATGCATCGTGACCGAGATCATCATCGAACTTCTGACTTGGGACGCTGGAAGAGTGGGCTGCCGCTTTTGCGAAGTAATCTGTTGGAGGAGGAAGGTTTGATGAACAACCGAAAATGGATATGGCTCTTTTCCGCCGTAATGATTCTGGCGCTGGGGGGATGCAGTAAGAAGGAAGAACCATCAGCAACGGAAGCGGGAAAGGAAGCCGCCACCGCACCTCCGCCTATCGATCCGGCAACAGTGGGCGAAGTAACCGGCAAGGTTCTCTTCGAAGGAACGAAGCCCCAGCCGCAGCGAATTGTGATGGACGATGACCCCGCGTGCTTGCAGAAGCACCACGGTCCGGTGTTCGCTGAGGACGGCGCGGTGAATGATAACGGCACTCTCTCGAGCGTGTTCGTCTACGTTAAAGCGGGCGCCGAGAAATACACCATTGCGCCGCCGGTGGAACCCGTCACTCTTGATCAGGACGGTTGCATGTACAAACCCCATGTGCTGGGAATTATGGCGGGTCAGACGCTTCGGATTGTTTCCAGTGACGACACCACGCACAACATCCACCCCATACCCCGGAACAATCGTGAGTGGAACATGTCACAACCTTCCGGTTCGCCGCCTATCGAACAAAAGTTTGTGCGGCCGGAAATCATGATCCTGGCAAAGTGCAACAATCACGCGTGGATGCGGGCGTGGATCGGCGTCACCTCCAACCTGTTCTTTGCCGTGACGGGCAGCGACGGCACGTTCACCCTCAAAGGGCTGCCGCCGGGAGACTACACCATCGAAGCCTGGACAGCGACCTTCGGAACGCAGGAACAAAAGGTGACCGTCGGGGCGAAGGAATCCAAGACCGTCGATTTCGTGTTTAGGGCATCGTGACAAAAAGATGTGGTAATCTAGTGATATCAGGGCAATTTTAGGACTCTCAAGGGGCAAGGTAACTGCTATGACAGAAGACCATCACTGGCTTCATCGTTACGCGACGTTCGTCGCCTTTTGCACGTTTCTCCTTATCATTGCCGGCGCGCTGGTGACCGGCCACGACGCGGGCCTTTCCGTGCCTGACTGGCCCACATCCTTCGGCACCTTCCACATGCCGCGCATGGTGGGCGGAGTAAAGTTTGAGCACGGCCACCGCATGATTGCGGGAACGGTTGGCATCCTTACCATACTTTTAGCCATCTGGATCTGGCGTCAGGATTCCCGGCGTTGGGTTCGATGGGTGGGCTTGGCGGCGGTGATGGCGGTGTTGGCACAGGCGGCATTAGGCGGAATCACCGTGCTGTTCTATCTACCCGTGGCGATTTCCACGGCGCATGCTACTCTGGGGCAAATCTTTTTCTGCACCGCCGCCAGCCTCGCCTTTTTTACGCGCGCCGACTGGAATTGGGATGAGCCCAAGCTGGAAGACACATCCAGCCCATCGTTCCATCTCCTCACCACCATCACCACTGGCGTCATTCTGCTGCAACTGATCCTGGGCGCGGTTTACCGTCATACTAACGAGGGCGTTATCGTCGGGGATTGGGTGCGTCATTCCACCAAAGAGGCAATCATCGCCCCGCATGTGGTGGGAGCGTGCGTAGTGACGCTGCTGGTGGGATGGGTGGTTTCCACCGTCCTCATGCGCTTCGGCAAACAGCCGCGTTTGCTGCGCCCCGCGCTGCTGCTGGGGGGATTGCTGGTGGCGCAACTCTTTCTGGGCATTGGTTCGTACTTTATGAAGATGGCCGCGCGCAGCGCTCCGCAGCCGTTGCCGCCCGTGGTGGATATAACCACCGCGCACGTAACCGTGGGCGCGCTGATTCTGGTGACGAGTCTGTTTCTCACCTACCAGGCGCGGCGATTTGTGGCGACCCCCAAACAGGAAATGAAGATCGCTTCTTCGCCGCATCAGGCAATAACGTAATGTAACGGCGGGTATATCCCGCCATTTGATAGGACGGCATTAAACAGCGACATGACGCAAGAGACGCAAAACTCGTCCCTCGAGGCCGCCCCCTCCGGGCGGGGTTCGCAGCCAGCGTGGCTGATTCACCTGGCCGACTACTGGACGCTGACCAAGCCGGAAGTCAACTTCCTGGTGCTGGTCAGCGCCCTGGTGGGGTTCTACCTTGCCGAGCCGGGCGCGGTAAAGGGATGGTTGCTGTTCCACACGCTGATGGGAACCTTACTGGTGGCCAGTGGAACGGGCACGCTCAATCAGTATCTTGAGCGCCACACGGACGGTTTGATGCGCCGAACCGCCAACCGGCCACTGCCGGCGGGGCGTTTGCGCCACTGGGAAGCCTTGTGGTTTGGAGTTTTCCTCGCCATCGCCGGCGGGGCGGAACTCTGGATCGCCGCCAATCCGCTGACCAGCGCGCTGGCTCTGGCGACCCTTGCCACGTATCTGATCTTCTACACCCCGCTCAAACGCCAGACGCCGCTGTGCACCGTGGTCGGAGCGTTTCCCGGCGCCGTGCCCCCGCTCATCGGCTGGGCAGCGGTCCGCAACGGCTTGAGCCCGCAGGCGTGGGTGCTTTACGCCATCCTTCTCTTATGGCAATTCCCCCACCTGCTGGCGATCGCGTGGATGTATCGGGAGGATTATTCGCGGGCAGGATTGCAGATGCTGCCGCGCCACGACCACGACGGTCGCTCCGCCGCACGGCAGATTATTGCCTGCACGCTGGCGCTGCTGCCCGTGAGCTTGATTCCAGCCTTTACTGGACACGCGGGAAAGGTCTATCTGGTGGGCGCAGGAATTCTGGGTGCGGGGTTCCTGTATTACGGCGCGCGCATGGCGGCCCAGCGCACCAACGTCCTCGCCAGACAATTGCTGATGGCGTCGATTATCTACTTGCCGCTGGTTTTCGCCCTTTTGATGTTCGATCGGACGCGGCAATAAAACGGATTTGGGGTATGCACTTGACTCCCCTTAGTCATTTCCCGTACTCCAAGTCCAATGGGTGACAGGGGACACTAAAGCCTGACCCGTCGAAAGTGACATAAACGTACTGGTCATAGCTTTTCTTTCGGGCAATAGTGCCACTCTTTTGCTTATCTTTCGTTGTGACTCGCTGACCGGGCTCTGGATTGACACCGTAATAAGATTTCACATATTCATAGGCCACGGTTACCCTCCAAGGGGAGTCAAGTGCATACCCCAAAAACGGATTTATCCCCGCGAGCTTGGAAGGGCGGGGCTGCGGAAAAACGTGCAGGGATTTCGTGCCCTGCAAGGGCAGAATTATGTAGCCGGGGGCAACGCCCCCGGAACACGTGACATTGAATAGCCGACCCTGAAGGGGTCGTACTACCCCTTGCCGCGTAACCCAAGACCGCCGGGACGTCACCGGGATTCGACCCTTTCAGGGTCGGCTATTGTTGGGGGGCGCTTTCCGGGGGCGTTGCCCCCGGCTATTTAGTTTATCCCCTGCGGGGATGGGGATGGATATTGCTCTGGGTTTATCCGTAGACTGTGAAGCCCCGTGCTTCGGCCATCGCCAATCTGAAATGAAATATCCTCCGGTAACCCATGCTACATTTTTTCCCACTGATTGATGCCACACTCAACGCCGCCAGCGCCGTTTTGTTGATCTGCGGCTACTACTTCATTCGGCAGAAGAACATTCCCGCGCACCGGGCCTGCATGCTCTCGGCCTTCGCGACCTCGATACTCTTTCTGGTCTGCTACCTGACCTACCACTACTTTCACGGTGTAACGCGCTTCCCAGGACACGGCTTGGTTCGGACATTTTACCTTACCTTGCTCGGTTCGCACACGATCTTGGCGGTGGTGATTGTCCCCCTGGTGCTGACCACGCTCTATCGCGCCTGGCGCCAGCGCTTCAACCTGCACCGGCGCATCGCCGTCTGGACGCTGCCTTTGTGGATTTATGTTTCCGTCACCGGGGTGGTGGTGTACTGGATGCTTTACCACATGAAATTCAATTGAAGGCAATAGAGGCCGACTCATGATCCCGGTGCTTTTCGCACTTCTCTCGGGCGCAGGTGCATGGATGGCATGGCGCCGCAATCCGCTCTATTCCACCCGTTCCACCCTGCGGTCCACGGCCTTTGTGCTTTTGGCTATCGCCGCTGTGATCGGTGTCGTCGTCGCGGCCGTCAACCTCACCATCCACCGGTCCCCCGCCGTAGCGTTCGGCACCATGGGGGCAGTCGTGGTTTTTGGCGCCCTTTCCCTGATCTTTATTGTCCAGAGCGTGACGACTCCCCAGGAAGCGAAACTGGCAACGGCGCTGCCGCCCTCGGCGAAGCTTGTCCACATCCATCGGCAGAAGGTCTACAAGTTGGCGAAGTTCTTCGCCATCCTACTGGCCACCTTGGGGATCCCGGCAATAGTGATTCCCGGCAATGTCCGGTATGCCTTTCTGGCACTGGGCAGCATCCCTCTTCTTCTGGCAGTCGTTCTCCTGCCGGTCATGTATTTCAACGCCCGGAATTTCGATCGCTCGCTCACCGCCCTCATATGCAACCCATGGATCCACTGGCAATACCCGCCGGAGCAATGGAAGCACTGGACCGAAGTTCAGGCGGAACGTGTAAAGGCAACGCCTCCCAAATTCATCTTGAAGCGCGACTGGCGCAAGTTCACCTGGCCATTCGCCATCATCGCCGGGGGAGTCTTCATTTTCACGCCGGGCTCCTGGCTGGCGAAGACGCTCTATGTCCTTGGCTGCTGTGGAGCAGTTCTTGCACTCGTCGTTTGGAGCGCGCGAGATACCCAGCGCGCCCCGGAAAAGCTGCGTACGGCTCTCCTCAAAGTCGCTCCCGAGGTCTACTTCGGTCATGACGGACTGTTCTGCAATGGCGTCTACACCACCTGGCTCGGCCTCAGTACTTACCTGATCTCGGCGGCGATCGATGCGAGGCCACCACGCAGTTTGATCTTCCACTTTGAGAAGTATGTACCCAACCCTTACGGGGGAAGCCCGGGAATCCCCATCGACCAAAGTGTTCTCATTCCCCCCGGTGCCGAAAGCGACATTGTGCGCCTGCAACAGCAGCTCACCACCCGCTGCTCCAAGGCGCGAATCGTTCTCGCCTGAACGCCGCCCTCTATTGGGAACCGTCGCAGTGCACCACCTGCTGGCGCGTCCAGGTGCCCTGCAAGGTGCCGTTGGGGTCGGCATTCACGTCATTCGTCTGGAAGCTGGTGTGGCCGGAGCTATCGACCCAGGTATAGCTATACGAGCTTGACACCATGTTGAGCTGCCCGGTGGTGGGGTCGAGGACGGTCTGCCGATCGAGCGAGTAGTCCACCCAGTCCGACGCTATGGTGTGGTTGGTGTTGGCCACCTGCGCGGCGCGCGCCATTGACATGTCGGTGCCGCGCTGCATCGTGGCCAGGAACTGCACATGCATTTGCTGGCGCACCGCCTGGTCATGCGCGAACTGCTGGGCGCTGGCCTGACGTTGGGCGGCCGCCTGCGCATTCATTTGCTGATCGCGCATCGCCGCTTGGCGGTTATCCCGATCAATCACTGCCCGTCCCCACTCAGGGCTGCCATGTACCTGCATTTCCGGGCGATCCCACTGCTTGATGAGGGCATCGTACTGGTTCTCCGGGGCAGCCATGTATAGGACGGTGGCTCGGCATTGGTCCGTAGTCCAGCCTGGCTGGTCCGGCACCCCCCTCAGCATGGACCGCAGCCCCGCGTGATTTATCTCCGTGCAAGTCACCGAGGTCCCAAGCCGCCCCTTCATCTCAAAAGTGCCATTCTTGTAGCGAACGATAGCCGCCGCCAGTTGCACGGTCTGTTTGGGCGGCTGCACGTGCATGGCGGCATACTGCGCAGCGTAGGGCAAAGCAGCGTCATCCAAAGTCTTTTGGGCTTTGGCTTGCATCTCCGCTGGGAGCGGGTAGTCGGCAACGTACTCCACGTTCAATGTTGCCGCCAGGTACTTCAGGAAGTCCTGCGCGCTCATTGCCTGCTTCAGGGGCAGGCAGTCGTTATTCTGTACCTTGGCAGCGAAACCCGTGCCCCAGAACCACCCGAGCAGGGGCATCTTTTCCGCGAAGGACAAGCCATCCGGGCTGGCGGCGCGGAACACACCCGATGATATTCCGACGCAATTGCCGCCCTGGTTCATCACGCCCTGAAAGTGCCACTTGGCGGGCACATGGACCTCTACGGCGTTCATGTTGTTCAGCGTGGGGTCGCGGATGTACTCGGTGCGCGTTCCCCCGGAATTGACGGCTTCCCCACCCGGCGCACCCGTGGGCTGCCCCGAGGAACAGCCGAGGAAAGTGAGAGCGATTAGAGTTGCGGCGAGTTTTCCCTTTACAGTCATCTGTAATGTTCTCCTTTGGTCTTTGCCCAGGATTGCCATTGTTTGGGGGGAGTTCACAATTATTAAACCATGTTTGGGGGTGGTTTTTCTGTCAAAATGTCAACAATTTGGCAGGGGTGCAGCGCATCAAACCTCCGTTCAGACCCCCGTTCACCCCTTTATGACAATTCGCCTTTTTTCCGTCTTTTTTCCGTCTTGAACCCTTTCCAAGCCTGTGCTAGCCTTAACGCGCATGTAACCTTACGTTGATGTGGAGGTGACTTGCCCATGAGCACTATTACCGAGGCCGTCCGGGAGCAGTTGATGGTCGGCAACGAGCAGTATCAGCGTCTCCGCGAGGAGCACGCCCGTTACAAGATCCAGCTCAATGAACTTTCCGCCAAGCCACATCTCTCCGCCGAGGAGCAAACGGAAGAGCTGCGTCTGAAGAAGCTGAAGCTGCGGGCGAAGGACCAGATGGAACTGCTGGTCCGGCAAGCTCTGTCCGTGCACTAGGCAGTCCTGCATCGGCACGGGATCGGATTCTCGGGTCAAACGACCTGGCCACGCAAGCGGTCGCGCTGGAAGTGTAGAAATAGGGTATTCTCCCGAGTGAGGGCAGGAAGCCCGGGGCCGGTGTATAGTAGGGGTTCATGGTAAAGGATGGCTACTGGTACGGTTTGCCGCTGGTGTTGATTGCCGGCGGCCTGATGGGCTTCTGGCTGCACGAGCGAAGCCTCTTCCTCCTTATTGCCACGATCTTCTTTGCAATTCTCTCCATCCTCGTTCTTAACTTTTTTCGCGACCCGGAGCGGCCCGTACCCACGAATCCGCACGCCATCATTTCGCCCGCCGACGGCCTGATCGTGCAGCTTGCCGAGGAAGAATTTGAAAGCCGGCCGGTTCGCCGGCTGAGCATCTTCATGTCCCCGCTCGACGTGCACGTCAACCGGTCACCCATCGCCGGCAACATCAGGGCCATCAATTACAAAAAGGGCTCGTTCCGGGTTGCCTCGCAGGAGTTGGCCTCCCTCGAGAACGAGCAAAATGTTTTCACCGTCGAAGGCGCGCAGGGCGTCATTGTGGTGAAGCAAATCGCTGGCTTGTTGGCCCGCCGTATCGTATTCTGGAAGCGATTAGGCGATTCGCTTGCGCGTGGCGAGCGCGTGGGAATGATCAAGTTCGGTTCGCGCGTGGACGTGCTGGTGGCCCCCACGGTCGAGTGGTGCGTCAAGGTCGGAGACCGCGTGCGGGCAGGGAGCAGCATCCTTGGAACCACAAATCCCTATGCCGATTGAACGCCACGGCATCCGCCGGGGCATCTATATTCTTCCCAGTCTTTTTACCGTAGGCACGCTCCTGTGCGGCTATTACGCCATTCTCTCCACCCAACGCGCCGGGCAATTTCTGGCCGCCGCCGCTGCCGCCACCGTGGCTTCCAAAGCGGCAGAGTTGAGCGCTTTGGCCGTCGCCGCGCTTGATAACGCTTCCAAGGCGCTGGGCTGGGCCATTGTGGCGGATGGCTTTGATGGCCGCATCGCTCGCTTGACGAATACCGCCTCTCCCTTCGGACGCGAGCTCGATTCTCTGGCCGATATCGTCGCGTTCGGAGTGGCCCCGGCGGCATTGGCTTATGTTTGGGGTATCCGTGCACTGGGGGATCTTTCCGGCTCACCATATATCCAGCACATCCCCGATCTTGCCTGGATTCTCACCTTTGGTTACGTGATCTGCTGGTCGGCGCGCCTGGCCCGCTTCAACGTCGACACGGTTAAACCTACCTCCGACCGGCGATTCTTCGTGGGTATGCCCATTCCGGCAGGCGCGGGATTTGTCGCCGCCGTCGTCCACTTTTACAAGGCGCCCCTCACTTCCTGGCAGCTTTCCGTGGCCTGGCTGGTGATGATAGGGATTCTGGGTTTCCTCATGGTCAGCCGCATGCGCTACTACAGCTTTAAAGCGCTCGACCTTCGCAAGCGCCGGTCGTACCTGGGCATTATTGCCATCGCCCTGATCATAGTGGGCATTTGGCGTTTCTCTGAGCCCGTCCTGCTCACCATTGCTCTGACCTACACGATTTCCGGCATCATTCTGAAGATTACATCCAAGCTTCGCCCCAATCCGCCTGCCCCTGAAGAGGTCCACGCGGCATGAAACCGGGCAAGGAAGGGTACCGGGTCGCGGTGGTGGGAGCCTCGTCTTTGCTGGGCAAAGAGTTGATGTCCGTCCTGGAACAGGGCAAGTTTCCCGTTTCGCGTTTGCTGACTTTTGAAGCGGAAGGAGGCGAACCCGAACTTCCCATCATCGACCTGACCGAAGCTTCCGCGGCTGTGGTCGAAGACAGCCAAGTAAACGCCGAGGAGCTGGACTTCGCATTCATCGCCGCACGCCAGCAACAATTGCCGGCTTTTTTGAACTCCTGGCAGCAGGAGGGGAGCGCCGCGCGCTGCCTCGTGATTGACGTGGTCGGTGAAGGATTGGGGACGGAAGCGGCAGGTGATTCTTCTCACGCCACACCCGCGGCCGATGATCGGGTGGGCATACCGTTTCTCGACCACCGTTTCCCGATTGCAGGATTGCACACGGATGCCGCGCGCATTCACGTTTCCGCACACCCTGCCGTTATCGTCATCAGCAGTTTGCTGCTGCGCCTGGCGGCGCGCTTTCCGCTGAAGAGCGCGGTGGCACAGGTTTTCAGCTCGGCATCGGAATCCGGCTCGCGAGGAGTGGAAGAACTTCAGCGGCAGACGGCCAATATCCTAACCTTCCAAAAAATTCCGGATAAAGTGTTTGGCGCGCAACTCGCATTCAATTTGCTTTCGCGCCTGGGAAGGTCGGGAAAAGGTGAAATGGCGGGGCTGGAAAACCGCCTGCGCCGGCAGTTGCACCGCTATCTGGGCGGGCGTGTTCCGGTTCCAGCGCTGCGCCTCGTCACCGTCCCGGTTTTCTATTCGGTGGGGGTCACGCTCTATGTTGAAACGGTGGAACCGGTAACCACGGAAGCTGCCACTGCCGCGCTGGCCGGGGAACGCATCAAAGTTCGGCGGTCCAACCTCGACGCGCCTACGCCGGTCGAAGTGACGGGTTCCAGCGATATTCTGGTAGACAGTATTTCCATCGACGCCGAGCATCCCAACGGATTGTGGCTCTGGGCGGTGGCGGATAACCTTCACCTTGCAGCCTCGAACGCGGTGGAACTCGCCGCCAGCCTGGGCGAAAAGGCTCGCGCCTGACGGATTCATCCACAGATTACTCAGATGGCACAGATGGCAGAAACTGGAAAAGAACGAAATACGAAATACGAAATTCGAAACTCGGCGCTTGCCGGAACTAGCGCGAGGGGTTCAGCCCCGACTGCCTGGTGCCTGGTGCCTAATGCCTGCCGCCTACTGCCCACTGCCTATCCCGGCGCGCCGGGACTCGCAAAAGGCGCTCGCTGCCTACTGCTTACTGCCTGCTGCCTGCTTTTCTTCACTGCGTGCGGCTACCACGTAGCGGGCCAGGCCACCCGCATTCCCCCTGACGTTAAAACCATCGCCGTGCCGGCCTTCAAGAACATGTCTTCCACTTTCCGCATTGAGCAGCAGCTCACTTCCGCCGTGACGCGCGAGTTCCTGGAGCGCACCCATTACCGCATTTTGCCCAACCCCGCCGACGCTGACGCCGTCCTGAAAGGGACCATCAAGGAAGTTCGCTCCCGCGCCCTCACGTTCGACAGCAACACCGGACTGGCCACGTCCTTGCAAGTGCAAGTCACCGCCGACGTGAAACTCGAAGACGTTCACTCCCACAAACTTCTGTTCTCCAACAGCAGTTATGTGTTTCGCGAAGAGTACCAGGTCAGTGAAACCGCCTCCACCCTGTTCGAGGAAGATAAGCCCGCGCTCGAACGCCTTTCCCGCGACCTCGCCCGCATGCTGGTTACGGATATTCTGGAGAATTTTTAATTCCCGCATGCAGCAATTTCGGTTTAAACGGATTGGCGTGAGACGTGGGAGCGTAGCCAAGGGACGAGTCTCTCAAACCTGAACTGGTCTCACGGTAAAGGCCGTTGATGAATTCAAAAACTTCCCCAGGCTCCGCTGTGAGGCGCGCACCGTTAATGGCAAGAAAAGTGTAAGCACTGGCGAAAGCGGTCCGCTTATTGCCATCCACAAATGGGTGATTCTGCCCCAAACTTTCCCAGAGGGCAGCCGCTTCTTCGATCAGATCGGCATAATATCCGGTCTGGGGACGAAAGAGCGCCGCCTCCAGAATCCCATGATCCCTGACTCCTTGGGATCCACCGTAGCGTTCAACTTGATCAGCGTGAATAGCCAGCACTTCGGCCAAGGTAAGATAGTCGATCATTCAGCGAGCTTCTTGTAGAGGGGACCGTATCGCTCGTGACTCGCGAGATAGGCGCCCATCACATGCGCGCGTGCTTTGGTCCGCTTATACTTCTCGACGAGATCCAACAAGCCCTCATCCACAAGGGCTTGGAGCTGCCGACCCTCCTTTCGGGCAAGCAAGCGCACGTCCGCCAGAATCTCCGAATCGACCTGGGTGGCGAACTTTTCACGATACTGGCTCATTACGCATTCCGCTCCTTGGATTCCAAGCTATCATGACAATTCATGAAAGGTCAAGATCTGCTCGACGAGAGATCGATCTGCACGTCCTCCATCGCGCCGGTTTTACAGTCGATACAACAGATACCTCTCCCCCATGTCTTCTGCCTCAGAGAATTCCGTGCAGGGACCGACTGTCCAGGTCATGGTTGTGATCCAGCCTCGCGGTCAATTTTTTTCGGCCTTTCTTGGTCCCAAACAGGCTGAGGTAGCGATCCCGCTTATTGGGTACGATGAAAGCTCGAATCACCTTTTCCTCATGCTCGGTCATATTTATGTCCTGCAAAGTCGCACGTACGCCAATCACCAATCGCAAATTTGAAATGACCCGATGGCAAAATGGCCCGATGACCCGATCACCCGATGCTCACCGGCCGCCCTTCGCTGGCGGATTGATAGATCGCCTGTATCACCGCCACATCGCGCAAGCCTTGCGCGCCGTTTGGTGCCGGCTCACGATTGCGTCGGATACAGTCGGCGAAGGCATCCATCTCCAGCGCCACTTCGTTCATGACCTTGTAGGTTTTTTCAAACCACCGCCCGCCGATGCGGCCGTAGAGCCGCCGCTCCTCACTGTGCTGGTAGGCGGGCGCCAGCGTGGCCCAGCCCTTCTCCCCCACCAGGTGAAAGAACGATTCCATCGCCCCGCCCCAGCTTGCTGTTGCCTGCATGATTAAACCGTCGGGGAAGTTGAGCCGGAAGGCAATGTTCTCCTCCACTTCCTGGAAAACTTCCGGGTCCACGGTCCATTGGTACGCCGAGGCTTCCACCGGGTCCTTGCCCGTTACCCAGCGCGCGGTGTTAACGCAATAAATGCCCACGTCGGGAAGCGCCCCACCGCCCGCCAGCTTTTGGTCGAAGTGCCAAGCCGCACTTCCACCGCCCGGACGCACGGAAATGGAGAACGACGTATGGATTATTTTCAGCCTTCCCAGTTTGCCGCTGTCGGCCAGCAGTTTCAGATCCAACGCGGCGGGTTCAAAGTATTTGCGATAAGCGATCATCAAGCGCACATGATGGTTGCGGCAAGCGTCGATCATCGTCTGGCAATCGGCGACGCTGGTGGCCATGGGCTTTTCGCATAGCACGTGTTTGCCGGCGCCCGCTGCCTGCACGGTGAACTCCGCGTGCGTGCTGTTGTTGGTCGAGATGTAAACCGCTTCCACCTGCGGGTTTTCCAGACACTGGGCAATGGTGCTGTAATTGTAGATGTCAGCAGGACCAAACTTCTTCGCCAGACGCCGCGCTTTGCGTTCGTCCCCGCTCACGAGCGCCACCAACTCGGCTTTGCGGGTGGTACGAAATCCGGGCAACACATTGTGCTCAGCAAAATGCCCCAGTCCCACCACCGCATACCCAACTCGACCTGAAGCTCCCATGCTGGTCCTCCCTTCCGCAGAGGTATCGACAAGACTTTCCCCTGATATCAAGCTTCTGTCAAGTTTACATCGAACATGCCTTGAGAAGTGGCTCAGGGTATACTAATATGCGGTTGAAGTCTTGGCCGAAAAGCCGATTGGCTCGTGGCTAGAGTATGCTGACTTGTCCAAAATGCCGGGTGGGTAATCCGGAGGGGATGCGGTTCTGCCTTCAGTGTGGCGCCCCGCTTGCACCCCCTCCTGCCGTCGCAGCGCCTCCCGCGGTTGCTGCTCCGCCAGTGCCCGCGGCGCCAATGGCCCCTCCGGCGGAGCGTTATGCGCCTGTCCCACCGGCCCCCGAATTCGATGCGCCCAAGCCGCCGCAGAGATCGACAGCCACGGTTCCACTGAAAATCTCACCCACTCCGGTGATGGCCCCACGCGCAGCGCCTGCCCCAGAGCATCCCCGCGCACGCCTCGCTGACCCGCTGGTGAATGTCGACGAAGAATTGTTGAAGAAATCTTTTGAGCGGCCCGTTGCCCATCCCGGGACGGTGGTCTGCCGCTTCTGCAAAGGGCCGCTGGATATCGAGGGGGACTTCTGCGAGCAGTGCGGCGCGCCGGTGGCGGAAGCCGCGCCCCGCGGAGTTATACCAGCCAAGCCCACGCCTGCGGCGCCATCCCCTCTGCTTGACGATGATCCTTTGTCGGCGCCCACCAAACTCGCGCCGACTACGCCACCCCCCGGGAGTCCGACTGGATCTCACCGCGCCCCTACGACACCCCCAGCAGCCCGGCTTGACCAGCATGCGGAGCCCATTCGCCTCACGCCAACGCGCACGCCAACCCCCTATCCCTCCACGCCACCACGCCCCACCCCACCCCCCGAAGAGCCTCCGTCAGGCCTCGTGGGCCGCCTCAAAGGGCTGTTCAAGAAAGGTTGAGAGAGAAAAGTCGATAGAGGATTATAGATCCTCGGCTTTTGCAGTTTGCCGTTTGCCTTGCTTTTCCGGTTCTGCGTCTCCGCGCCTCTGAGGTGAAAACGATCCAGTTCGGCCCCTCCTCTGGCACCGGGCGTGCATTACAAAGGGTGAGGCTTGGGTTACAAAGGGCAAAAAGAGATAATATGTCTCATTTTGACCCAGGGCCTCGACGGTTTCACGAGTTTTGCCGCTACTGTCGCTGGAGGGGTTCATGGACATTCTTGAGAAGCTACGCACGCGGGCCCGGAATTATCCCCAACACATCGTTCTTTTTGAGGGCGAAGAAGACCGCACGCTGGAAGCCGCTCGCCTGATTGAAAAGGACAAATTGGCCCAATTGACGCTACTGGGGAACGTCAACAAGATCCATTCCCGTCTACAATCCCTGGGGATTAGGCTAGAAACCTCTCAGCTTCTCGACCCCGCTTCCAGCCCCAAGCTGGAGCAGTACGCAAACCTGCTTCACGAGCGCCGCAAGTCCAAAGGCCTGACGCCGGAGCAGGCGCTCGAAGCAGCCCGGCAGCCGCGCTACTACGCGGCGCTGATGGTGTCCGCGAGTGACGCGGATGGCTCCGTGGGCGGCGCGCTGAACACCACGGCGGACACGGTGCGCGCGGCGCTGTGGGGAATCGGTGTGGCCCCGGGCGTCTCCCTGGTTTCAAGCTTTTTCCTGATGCTTTCTCCGCGCCAGAACCTGGGCACCGAGGGCGCCACGCTGTTTGCGGACTGCGCCGTAGTGCCGCAGCCCACGCCAACGCAATTGGCGGACATCGCCATCGCCACGGCCGCAAACGCGCGAGCTTTGCTGGAAGGCGAGCCGCGGGTGGCATTGCTCTCCTTTTCCACCCGAGGCAGCGCCGAGCACGCCATGATCGACGCCGTGCGGCAGGCGCTGGAATTCGTCAAGCAGCGGGCCCCGCAACTTGCCGTGGATGGTGAGCTCCAACTGGACGCCGCCTTGATTCCCGACATCGGCTCGCGCAAGGCCCCCGGCTCAACCGTAGCGGGACGCGCTAATGTACTGATATTCCCTGACTTAAACGCCGGCAATATTGGCTACAAGCTGGCTGAGCGCTTCGGGGGGTGCGAAGCCATCGGGCCCATCCTGCAAGGGCTGGCCAAACCTGCCAACGACCTTTCGCGCGGCTGTAAGGCGGAGGACATCGCGCAGGTCGCGGTGATTACCTCGATCCAAGCCCAGTGCCTGAAGCAGGATCGGCAAGCCGCGTAAGGGTAATGGCCGGGCTTCACAGATTGCGGAGAAATCATCTGAAGCTGTCATTCTGAGCCCGTTTCTTGGGCGAAGAACCCCGGCAGTTCACTTCGATCATAAACTCCCCACGAACTGCCGCCTCACCCTTGCCCCCGCCCCCAGTCTTGTATACTCTTTGATATGGAACCTTTTTTGGGAGGAAGAGTATTGTTATGAGATTTCGAAACCTGCGCTTGATGACCTTGACCGCGGCCATCGTCATGACTTCTTTTTTCGCCGCCGATCTTCATGCCGGCAAGAAGCCGAACGAGAAATCCAAAGAAGCACCTACCCCTGCCATCGCCGCACCTGCCGCAACCTGGCCGGAAATTCCCAACCTGGAATTCACCACTCGCTTGCGGCAGGAGGAGTATGACTACAGCCAGGTGATGGACCTGATGAGCCATCTAACCGACGTCATTGGCCCGCGGCTGACCGGTTCCCCCAACATGAAAAAGGCGAATGAGTGGACGCGCGACGAGTTCACCAAGTGGGGTTTGGCAAATGCGCATCTGGAATCCTGGGGGCCGTTCGGACGTGGGTGGTCCTACCAGCGTTGCGAAGTGCGCATGACCTCGCCCGACTACCAGCAATTCCTGGCGCTTCCCGAGGCCTGGACGCCGGGCACCAACGGACCATTGCGGGGTGAGGTGACGCGGGTGATTGCCTCCAGCGCCGCCGATTTGGAAAAGTATCGCGGCAAATTGGCGGGCAAGATTGTGTTGTTCGGTGATGCCCGCACGCCGGAGCCCGACGACAAGCCTCTCTTCACCCGAGCAAGTGACGCCGACCTGGCCCAAGGGGCCCTTTTCCAACCTTCCGGGCCGCCCAACCGGCGTGATCCGGAGGCGGTGAAGCGCTACCAGTTCCATGCCGATTTGATCAAGTTCTTCACCGCAGAACACGTGGCGGCGGTGCTGGATATCACCCGTGATCCCGGCGAAAATGGGGAAATCCAGTTGCAAGCCGGCGGTCCCCCGGAAAAAGGCAAGACGATTGATTTTCCCCGCGTCACCCTGTCGCTCGAGCACTTCGGCCGCGTCTCGCGCCTCCTGGCCCAAAAGGTGCCGGTGGAAGTGGAAATGAATGTGGAAGCAAAGTTTTACGACGATGACGACATGGGTTACAACACCCTCGCGGAGATTCCCGGCGTCGACCCCAAGCTGAAAGATCAAGTGGTGATGCTGGGCGGGCACATGGATTCCTGGCACGCTTCGGAAGGCGCTACGGACAATGGTGCGGGCGTGGTGGTATCGATGGAAGTCGTCCGGCTCCTGAGGAAGCTGGGCGTGCAGCCGCGGCGAACCATCCGCGTGGCGCTCTGGTCCGGAGAAGAAGAGGGATTATACGGCTCCAACGGCTATGTGAAGGAACATTTCGGATTCCGCCCGGAATCCACCGACCCGCGCGACCAGATTCTGCCGGCATGGTTGCGCCCACCCGGAGGTCCGCTGCAGTTGAAGCCCGAACAGAAGCTGGTTTCCGCCTACTTCAACCTCGACAACGGACCCGGCAGGATTCTCGGAATCCACTTGCAGGAGAACGCTGCGGCACGCCCCATCTTCGAGAAGTGGATGGAACCGTTCCGCGATCTGGGCATGACCACGCTCACCATGAGCAATACCGGCTCTACGGACCATATTTCCTTTGATGAAGTCGGCATTCCCGGATTCCAATTTATCCAGGACGGCTTGGATTACGGATTGACCCACCACTCGAACGTGGACTCCTACGAGCACATTCGTCCCGAGGACTTGAAGCAGGCGGCGACGATCATGGCAGGCTTTGTTTATGACGCCGCCATGTGCGATGAGATGATCCCGCGCAAACCCCTTCGTCCCGACGACCCGCCCGTCAAGGAGGATTCGGCTGCCGGCGCGGAGAAATCCGGGGCGCAAAGCAAGTGACCTCAGCCGGCGGATATGAGTGCAGCGATGAAACTGAAGGATGTGAAAGAGGTCGTTCAGGTGAGCAGCAGCTTTTGGAAATGCTGCAAGTACTGCTCCGCTCTCAAGATGTCGGAAGACAGCGTGGAGGAGCAGGTGAATCATTACCTGGGCCATGGCCTGAAACTACTTCACATCGGCACGGAAAGCAGCCGGACCGCCGAAGGAGAAGTGTGGCAAAGCACCGTGGCGGTGCTGGGGAAGTAACGGCGGGTTTAGGCCGCCATATCAGGCTGCGGAAAAACTCATTGGCACTGTCATTCTGAGGAGCAGCGGCGACGAAGAATCTCTGTATTTGCTTGAAAATTCAAATGCAGGGGTCCTTCGCTGCGCTCAGGATGACAATATTGGAGCGTTTTTCCGCAAGCTCATCTGGCGTCGTAATGCCGCCGCTACATACTAGCCGGTTGTCGACGAATACTGTATTGATCCGCGGGTTTCGAGTAAGATAAGCACGTCAACCCGCCGGCGCGATGCTTGGTTTCGCGCCGGGCGATTCCAAAATTCGAAAGGACGGGCAGGAAGCGCGCAAGAATAATCCCTTCCCCATCCGCGCCCAATATCAAACCTCGCATTCATGAAATCACCCCATGCCCATACCCTGAAGACCTCAATCCTGGTGGCGCTGCTGATTGTTCTCAATTCCGCGGGGAATTTCTTTTTCGGCCTCGGGATGAAGCGCATTGGCGCCCTTCAGGGCTGGTCCATGGCGGCGCTGCATTCCGCTTTCACAGCCGTTTTTTCCAGCGTCTGGATATGGCTCGGCATCATTAGCATGTTGCTGTTTCTCGCGGCGCTGATGTTGGTATTATCCTGGGCGGACTTCAGTTACGTATTGCCGGCCACGGCTTCCATGTATGCGGTGGTTCCTCTGCTGGGGCATTTCGTATTGGGAGAAAGTGTTACGGCGTTGCGCTGGGTGGGAGTGGCGCTGATCTGCCTGGGAGTGCTGTTTGTAGCGCGTACGCCCCCCAGCACCACGGAGAAGGGTTAAACATGCGCACGGCCATTACTCTGGTGGTCCTGGTGTTGTCCGGTACCGGTGGTGATCTTGCCGTGGCCCACGCCATGAAGCGGCTGGGGGAAGTACACAGTTTCTCGCCCCTGGTGATTCTGCGTTTTCTGGGGCGAGCCTTGCGCGAGGGCTGGATGTGGATTGGCATTGCCCAGTTGACCCTGGCGTTTTGTTCCCTGCTCGCTTTGCTTTCCTGGGAGGCGGTGAGCTTTGTGGTTCCCGCCATGGCCCTGAGCTATGTCACCGGCGCGCTGGGGGGAAAGTATTTCCTGGGTGAGCGCTTGACGCCCTGGCGCTGGGCGGGAATCGGGCTGGTCTCCGTGGGCGTGGCGCTGGTGTGTATGGGATAGAAGGAGCACGAATTGCTTTTGCTATGGTTGCGGTGGGCGATTCTGGGCGCGGCGATATTGCCCTTAATCTCCTACCTCCTGATCATCTTCGCGGCCCGCAGCTTTTTCCGGCGCCACAACGCAGCGCCTCGCGATTTCACCCCGCCCGCCAGCCTCCTCAAACCTGTGCACGGCCTTGACCCGGAAGCTTACGAGAATTTTGCCAGCTTCTGCCGCCAGGATTATCCCCAATACGAAATTCTGTTCGCCGTCACGAACGAACAGGATCCCGCCGCCCCCATCATCCGCCAGATCATCGCCGATTTTCCCGCGCTGCCCATTCGCCTGCTGGTGGGGCCGGAAAAAATCGGTTCCAACGACAAGGTCAACAAGCTCTGCGCCATGGCGCGCGCCGCCCAGCACAACCTGCTGGTGCAATCGGACGCGGATATTCGCGTCGGACCTGGCTACCTGCGCTCGGTCGCTGCGCCTTTTCGCGACGCCAAGGTGGGCGCCACCACCAGCTTGTTTACAGGAATTTCTACCCCCTCACTTTGGGCGGAGTTGGAGGCCCTATACCTCAGCACGGATTTCATGCCCGCCGTCCTGATGGCCCGGCAACTGGAAGGCGTGCACTTCGCCTTGGGCGCGACGGTGGCGGTGACGCGTGAGAGCCTGGCGGAGATCGGCGGGTTTGAGACGCTTGCCGACGATGCGGCGGATGATTACGAAATCGGCTACCGCATTGCCGCGCGCGGACACCAGGTGGAATTGATGGAGGGTACGGTCAAGACCTGGTGCTGCCCACAATCCCTGCGCCAGTTTTTTGTGCAACGCCTGCGCTGGGCCATCATGGCTCGCCAAGCCCGGCCCTTGGGCTATTTCGGGCTTATTTTCACCCAGGGCTTGCCGTGGACCATTCTTGCCGCGATTGTTGCGCCCACGCACCTTCTTGCGGTGGGATTTGTCGCAGCCTATTTGCTTCTGCGCATGACCGCCGTATGGACCATGGGCATCTGGGGATTGCACGACGACCTGCTGAAGCGCCGCTGGTGGCTGGTGCCCCTGTGGGACGCCTTCGCCTTCATCATTTGGCTGAACAGCCTCGTTTGGAGCCGCGTTCGCTGGCAGGGTGTGGAATACCGCGTCGCCGGTGGCCGGCTGATCCCCGTGGCATCAGCGCTAAGCAAACGGCCACAGGCGTCCGAAAGCCCGCGTCGCGCCGACCTTTAGGTCGGCACTTGATGAGGTGTAGATCGGTAGGTTTGCTGTTTTAACCTTGGGGCCGACCTCAAGGTCGGCGCTACATCAGTCCCGCAGAAATCGTAATTGGCACACAGGGCCGCGTGTGAGGTAGACTTTCCAGGTTGCCAAGGTCACTTCCTATGCCTGCCCACTCCGATCATGACATCACTTCGGTCATCGGCAAAATCCCTTATCGCATGGCCTTTGCCGGTGGGTGGATTGACCAGCCGTTTGTTTCCATGCACAACCCCACGCCGCCGGGGTCGATGGTGGTGGTGGGAATCGAACCCACGTTTCGCTGCATGGATCGCAGTGGCATGGCCACCAGCACGCGCGAGGTGGCACGCAAATTGTGGGGCGATGCGTTGCCGGATCGCGACCCGCAGGAACTCGTGCGCATCCTCTATGATGCCGAAAATCAAGGCCAAGCTGCGCCCTCGGGATCGCAGGACATGGCGGGGCTGATCATTCCCGGCATCAGCCGGCTGGATTATGACTTCACCTGCGAAGGCGGCTATTTCCCTGCGCACATCGAATCGAACAACGATCCCGCTGTCGCGCGCTGGCTGGAGAAAGTGGTGCACGTCCTGCCCATCGCACCGCGGCCCGACCATTACAGTCCCCTCGATGAGAAGAATTTGGATAGGGATTGGGTGGGGCGGCTGGGCCAATCGGGGAAGGATTGCTACGCGGCGATTCTGGCGAAAGACCCGCCTGCGCTGGGCGCCTCCATGAATGAATGTATGCGCTGCTGGGAGGCGATTCTGCCGGGCACGGTCCGGCACCCGGCTATCACTGTTGATCTGGTCGGCATCCTGAGTCACTACCAGTCCCGATTTGCGGGGGCCATGTATTCCGGCTGCGGCGGCGGGTATCTGTACGTCGTGTCGGAAGAGTCGGTGCCGGGTTCGTTTAAAGTGCAGGTCAGACAGACAGTGAACAGTGAATAGTGCAGGGTGGATAGAAATAAGCAACGAACCAACGGCCACTACGCACGCTCCACTGACCACTAAGCACTTTCCACTATCCACTACTCTTATGAAAAGTGTCGCGGTCACGGGAAGCTTTGACAATCTGCGCTCGAAACACGTCCGCTTTCTCGAAGAGGCCGCAAAGTTCGGGAGCGTGCACGTGGCGTTGTGGTCGGATGAAACGATTCTGGCCGTCGAGGGTAGTCCGCCCAAGTTTCCAGAACGCGAACGACTTTATCTGCTCCAATCGCTGCGCTTCGTTGACCAGGTCACCCTTGTCCGAGGCGTCATCGATCCCGATACCTTGCCGGATCTTGAAGCCATCAAGCCTGACATCTGGATTGTGGAACAGGAACGCGAGTCCACGTGCCAGCGTGTGTACGCTTCGGCACATCGTGTTCCGTACCAGGTAATAAGCAATGAGAATTTGCGTGAATTTTCCGTTCCCCCGTTGGTGCCGCCGGACTTTGACTCCGCGCGGAAAGGGGTGATCGTAACGGGCTGCTACGACTGGTTCCACTCCGGGCACGTCAGATTTTTCGAGGAAGCTTCCGCACTGGGAGATTTGTATGTGGTGGTGGGACATGACGCGAACATCAAGTTGCTGAAGGGCGGCGGTCATCCCCTGTTATCCCAAGCCGAGCGGCTTTACATGGTGCATTCGGTTCGATACGTACACCAAGCCATGATCTCAACCGGCCACGGCTGGATGGATGCCGAACCGGAGATTGCCCTCATCAAACCCAACTTCTATGTGGTCAATGAGGACGGTGACAAGCCCGAGAAGCTAGCCTTCTGCGTTGAACACGGCATCGAATACGTGGTACTGAAACGAATTCCCAAAGCAGGGTTGCCGAAGCGGGTAAGCACTGACCTGCGGGGATTCTAAAACGGGACAAGGGACACGTTTCGAGTTTCTAGGCAGGCGTTCTGACAACAGGCGGGGAAGGGCATTCCCCGCATTTCGCTGGCCGCTTCAGGAATTCCGCTCCACTCCCCACAAGCGGGTGAGAGGGTGCGAAACCGGACTCATGCGCGGCCACAGTGAAGTCTCTTCAAGTTTGGCTTTACCGCTCTTTACGGCGTCAAAATCCGCGCCCCAGGTTGTTCCCAGAAAGTACCGCAAAGGCGTGCCCAAGGCGGTTTCCTTCGCCACGGTCAGCGCGGCGGGATGGCGCCGCCGGATGTACAGGAAGCTGTCGACGTTTCTCATGCGCAGACGGAAATAGGCCCTCAGCATAAACTGAGTGTCATTGGCGATTTTCCGGTTGGTGGAGTAACCGCCAGCCTGAACAAACCCGCTGCGAACCATCGTCACGGTCGGGTGCAAGAGCGGTTCATTAGCCCGGTCGTTTCGTTCTGTTGATCCGGGAAGGGCCAAGGCGGCGGAAGCATCAAGAGGAAACCGGTAGATTTCCACAGAATGTGCAAGCTCGTCCACTCGCAATTCGTGAGAGCCCACCATCTCCACTTGCCTTGCGCTGACCTCGGTAGCTTGAATAGCGAATCTGTCATGGCAGGAAATATCGTCGGAATCGTGAAAGACGATGAGGGGCTCACGCGAACGATCAATGAGGCTTTGCCGGATGACGTAAGGGCCCACCGGCGCGCCATCCACGCGGTAGAACTCGACATCCGGGAAGGCTTGAGCGACATCTTGATAGTCACTCACGTCGTCGAGGTCAAGACCCACTCTTACCGTGACCTGCGAAGAACAGGCGGCGCTCCTGATCGAGCGCAATGCCGCCGTCAGAAAGCGTTTCGGCCCGCGATGGGCCATGATCAATGCCGCATTGTGGCCGAGCTCAGCGGGGCTTGCCCAGGAAGGGTCAAGCGGTAGCTGCCTCACCAGCAACGTCTGAACCGCCACATTCCCATTCAGGATCGCATCCAGCAGACGGAAGCAAAGGCTCTCGATTCCTTCCGCGCGTGCGGTCTTCAGCAGATCGGCGAAAACTCCGGAGGAACAACAGAAAGACTCGGCAATTCCATCAGCGCGAACGCTCCGCGTCGGAGGTTCCTGCCAGGGAAGCAGAACCGTCACCCAGGAATCGTGCCACGGGGCAACATGGAAAAGGTTGGCCGCCGACCCGGGAAATAACTCTGTCACATCCGGCGAAAGGACCACGATGGCATCAACTCCAGGACCAGGAAGCTCGGCCCAGGAATTGACGAGTTCCGCATGGGCGATCCAATCATGGAGATTGCCCTCGCGAATTCCCAAACATTCGGCTCGCGATAGCCCTAACGCCACCCAACCCGGAGGAACCTCGCACGCGCAAGGCTCATGGCCTGGTGACTGCGCGCCTGGTTCCAACGGTCTAACTCTCTTCATATCTAATCCTTGCTTCAGGCAGTTCAAACATTTCCCCGGGAAATTACGCCAATTCTAGGATACCCCAAATGGGCGGGTCCATAGCGCCTCACAGCAAAGCATTTCTATTTCCAAGGTAAGAGAAAATTGCGCTCGCGGCATGCGCCTCAGCACGGCACGAGAATCTTCGCTAACTCCTTTGATATCATAATGTCATCGGGAAAATACGATAACTCATTTATTTTCATGAAATCATCCGGAGCACTTTTTTGTCCCTTTGTTTTCAATGACTCATCCAGAGCAACCTTCATTTTTAACATCTTTTGTGTTGGCTGATTTCAAGACCGCATTCAGGAGGGGGAGAGACTTTCGTGGGGGCGGCCGCCCGGCGTCTGGCCTTCATGGCACATCTAGCCTATGACTATTGGCCCGTTTTGTCAAGAGACAAGCTGTCCGCCGCGATCCGCGGGCATGCTTGCGTGCGAGCCCGCCAACATGGATACTCCACGGGGGCGGGGACGGATTTGACGAAAGTGTCATCCTGCCGTACGATGATGAATCCCCGGAGGCATTGCTTACCCTTGCGAATACCGATTGCTACTGTTGTTCTGGTCGCGCTTCTTGCGCCGACCCTCAAAGCTCAGGATGCCAGCACGGCCACCATCCTGGGTGCCATGAAGACGGAGCTGGCCCGCTCGCAAAAAGCATTTAAGACCGAGCGTGTGCAGCCTTATTTCCTCAGCTACGAAATCACCGACGATCAAGTTGTCAATGTCAGCGGTACGTTTGGAAAACTCCAGACCAGCCAGCAAAGCCGCAGTCGCCAGTTGGACATCGACCTGCGCGTGGGGAACCCTCATTTGGACAACACTCATGGGTCGCGGGAAGAGGCGGAAGGGTCCCCGGCCATTTATGTTCCCATTGAGGCGGACCCCGACGCGCTGCGCAGTGTTCTGTGGTATTTCACGGACCTCAAGTACAAGCAGGCGGTGGAGGAACTTGCCGCGATTACAACCGATGTTCAGGTGAAGGTCGCACAGGAAGACAAGTCTGATGACTTCTCACCTGAACCCGCCGCGCGGCATTTTGATCAGCCCCGCGTGATGAATATCGATCAAAAGGTTTGGGAAGAGAAGGTGCGGAAGTATACCGCGCCCTTTGCCCGCTACGGCGACATCTATGCAGCCACCGCGAACTTCATGGCGGATATTGAAACGCGCTGGTATGTCAACAGTGATGGATCAGAGATCGAGGTCTCCCGGCCCATTTACTACCTCTACCTGTCGGCCCAGATGAAGGCTGACGACGGGATGGACCTGCCGCGGTATGAATCCTTCTATGCCTCCGATCCGGCGGGATTGCCCTCTGACCAGGCGGTGCTGAAGATCGTCGACCAGATGATCAAAGACTTGCAAGCCCTGCGGGTGGCGCCGATTGTTGATCCTTACACCGGTCCGGCAATTCTTTCCGGTCGCGCCAGCGGGGTTTTCTTCCACGAGGTGTTCGGCCACCGCATTGAAGGCCACCGGCAAAAGGACGAGAACGAAGGCCAGACGTTCAAGAAAAAGGTGGGGGAGAAGCTTCTGCCGGAGAACTTCTCGGTGGTTTCCGATCCCACTCTGCAACGGTTGGGGCCGGCGGAACTGGCGGGCTTTTACGACTTCGACAACGAAGGTGTAAAAGGGCAGCGGGTGGTGGTGCTTGACCACGGCATCTTCAAAAACTTTTTGATGTCGCGTTCACCCATCGAAGGGTTTTCGCACTCCAACGGCCATGGGCGCAGGCAACAGGGCAATCCTCCCGTGGCCCGCCAATCGAATCTGATTGTGATTGTCGATCACCCCGTTTCGCGCGCCGAATTGAAGCGGCAGTTGATCGAGGAAGTCAAGAAGCAGAACCAGAAATTCGGCCTGTTTTTCGACGATATTCAGGGCGGATTCACCTTGACCAGCCGGTTTTCCGCCAACGATTTCAACGTGCTGCCGGTGATGGTCTATCGCATTTATCCCGATGGGCGCGAGGAATTGGTGCGCGGAGTCAACCTGATCGGCACGCCGCTCACGGCCTTCAGCAAGATCGTTGCCGGCGATGGTGAGGTTGCGACATTCAATGGGGTCTGCGGCGCGGAGTCAGGCTCCGTGCCCGTGTCCGCATCTTCTCCCGATCTGCTGGTCTCGCAAATCGAAGTGGCGAAAAAAGAAAAGTCCACGGCGCGGGCGCCCATTCTTCCCGCCCCGATAAAATAATTAAGGCCCGAAGTCCGGGGTCCGAAGTCCGGGCTAGTGAATTGCGCTTACATCCCTCGCCCCCTGGGGGGAGAGGGAAGAAGAGAGGTGTAGCGCGGACCCCCGTTCTTGGGGTCCGCGGCTCTTCTCTTTCAATGACCGGGAATCTTGAACGTGGATACCAGTCCTCAGGTACGGGAGCGCGAGGAAGAACCGCAGACCTCAAAGGCGGAGGTCGGCGCTACACCTGCTGGGCTTTTCGACTCCGGACACCGGACTTCGGACGTTCAAAGGAGCAAGAGAATGTTAAAAACGGTTTCCCGGGGACTCGGAATTCTTCTGCTGGCGGCATTGGCGTTGCCGGCGCCGGCCCGGGCGGCGGACGATGTGGTGATGAAGGCGATGCGCGACGAGCTGGCCCGCTCCATGAAGCAATTGCAGCTTGAGCAGCTCGAAAAACCCTACTTCATCTCCTACCGTGTGCAGGACCGGACCTCTCTTGACACCTCGGCCACTTTCGGCGGACTGCTCAGCGGCGGCTTGACGCGCGTGCGCTACCTGACCGTGCAAGTGCGGGTAGGCGACTATCAGCGCGACAACAGCAATTTTCTAACCGATCCGCCCCGCGCCAACGGCCTAAGCGATACCACCTTGCTCCCTCTCGACGACGATTATCAGGAGTTGCGGCGGCAAATCTGGCTGGCCACCGACGCCGCCTACAAATCGGCGTTGGAGATACTTTCCCGAAAGCGCGCCGCCCTGGAGAACCGGCAGGCCCGCGAGAATCTTGCCGACTTCAGCAAGGAGCCACCGGCGACGGCGCTGGAGCCATTTTCTCCCATCAAGATGGATCTGCCTAAAGCCGAAGCTCTGGTGAGGAATCTCTCTGCCCTCTTCCGCCAATCGCCGGAAATCTATACCTCCTCAGTCAGCCTGGGGACCAGCGACACTCGCGCGTGGTATCTCAATAGCGAAGGAAGCGCGGCGACCGAGGAATCCTCCAGCGCAATCTTCATGGCCATGGCGCAGACCCAGGCGGTTGATGGAACCATGCTGCCGGACTGGGTCACGGCTACGGGACGCTCGCTGGATGCGCTCCCCGGGGAATCGGAGCTCGGGTCACAGATTCGCACCATGGCGGACCGCCTGACGCGGGTTCGGCGGGCGGCCATGGTGGACCGCTACAACGGACCCGTGCTTTTCGATGGCGCCGCCGGCGCGGAAGCCTTTAGCCAGGTCTTCGCTCCCAAGCTGCTCGCCATGCGCACGCCGGCGTCAGACAATCCCCAGATTGAAGCTTACGCCGCCCAGAATGTGAGCAAACTTCAGGACCGGTTGGGGTCACGCGTCCTCCCCAGCTTTCTGAGCATCGTGGACGACCCTACGCAATCCTCCTATCAGGGAACGCCGCTGGTGGGCAGCTACTCGGTTGACGACGAAGGTGTGCGGGGGCGCCCCACGACCCTCGTGGACCACGGCTTTCTCAAGACCTTGCTCAACACGCGCGCTCCCGTCTCCGCCATTCCCCAAAGCACGGGAAGTTATCGCACCTTTGGCGCCCAGCCCAGCAACTTGATCCTCACCGTCACGGACGGAGCAAGCGAGCAGGAACTGAAGGATCAGTTGCTCAACATGATAAAGATGCGGAACAAAGAGTTTGGGGTTGTGGTGCGAAAGGTCGGACGCGAGATCTTTAAGGTTTATCCTGACGGCCACGAGGAATTGATGCGCCTGGGGCAGTTCGACGGCTTGGACGACACCGCGTTTAAAGATCTCGCCGCCGTCTCGCGCGATCTCACGGTCTATAGCATCCCCTTTGCCGCCTACGGCGGGCGTCTGTACCCCGGACAGGCCGGCGCGCCCTTGGTATCCTTCGTCGCGCCTTCTCTCCTCTTCGAGGACCTTACGCTTAAACCCGCCACCGGCGAGTTGCCCCGCTTGCCGCTCTCCAGGCATCCCTATTTTGATAAGTAATTCGGGAAGTAGGGGCGCCCCTTGCGGGTGCCCTCGCGGCGTTGTCGACGGGCCGGGCAGGCACGAGACCTGCCCCTACGCCATTGATTGCGGCCAGAGGCCGCGCTGCGCTTGCAAACGCCCGGACCCCTGGCTCAAGGCCCATGGCTCATTGATATGGTCCCACTTTATTTTGAACTAAAGGTGGGATTTAGGAATCAGTGAGGGAGAGGAACCGTGAACACAAAACGCACTCACATAGTCATTCCTGAGCAATTGGTAGCTCGAATTGACACCATCGTGGGCAAACGGGGCCGTAGCAAGTTCCTGACCCAAGCCGCGGAAAAAGAGCTCATGCGTCTGCGCCAGCTCAAGGCCCTGGAAGCCGCTGCCGGATCCTGGAAAGACCAAGATCATCCGGAATTGAAACAGGGAGCAGCGAAGTGGGTGGACAAGTTGCGCCAGCAGGACGAAAAGCGCTTCGCGAGAGTGGCAGCCCGCTAACATGGCCACCTACCTTCTCGATACCCGATGAAGGAACTGAGCGTATATCCACTGCCCTAATCACCGCGCGCATTTGAATTCGTGTAGGGCCGAATCCCATTCAGCCCCACACGGGCCTCGAATCCCCAGCCCCCCATCTTTAGTCCCCAGCCTCCAGCGTGGTTTTGCTTGCCATTTGCGGCGCTTCATTGCAAAGTGAATAAGCATCACAGTTTTCCTTTGGATCGCGCCGATGAACCCTTCACCTCGAATTCGCTTTGCCAAACCCGTCCGCCAGCAGCGTTCGCTGGGCCTGGGGATAATTGGTTTGGGGACGGTGGGCACGGGCACCCTGAAGGTTCTGGCCGAGCACCAGAAAGAAATCCATCGGCGCCTCGGGTGTGATCTTCAACTCAAGGTCATCTGTTCCCGCAGCGTGCATAAACGCGACCTCTCCTGGTTGGGCCAGCCCGTCAGGATCACTTCCGACTGGAAAAAAGTCGTCCACGATCCGGAAGTTAACATTGTTGTGGAGTTGGTGGGAGTTCTCCCCACGGCTCGCGCCATCGCCTTTGCGACGCTGGATGCGGGCAAGCATCTGGTTACAGCCAATAAGCAACTGGTGGCTGAATACGGCGTGGAGTTGGTGGAGCGCAGCCGCGCGCACAACGTGGGCTTGGGAATAGAAGCTTGCGTGGCGGGCGGAACGCCGGTGCTGCATGCGGTGCGCGAAGGGCTGGCAGGCGAGAACTTCACTGCCGTCTATGGCATCCTGAACGGCACCACCAATTACATCCTGACGGAGATGGAGCGGCGCGGTTGTTCTTTCGCCGAAGTTCTGGCCGAAGCCCAGGAGAAAGGGTATGCCGAGCCTGACCCCACCTTCGACGTGGAAGGCTACGATGCGAGCTACAAGATTGCCATCCTGGCCATGATGTGTTTTGGCCAGGCGGTGCGGGTCAGTGACATCCCCGTGCAAGGCATCACCCCAATCGACCAGGTGGATTTTACCTACGCGCACCGCTTGAACCACACCCTGCGCCTGATCGCGGGGGCCCGGCGCCGCTCCAGCAATCGCCTGGAGGTTTTCGTGCGTCCCATGATGATCCCCACCTCCTCACGCCTGGCGGGGGTGAAGGGCGCCACCAACGGCATCCTGCTGGTGGGCAACAAAGGCGGCAACACCAGCATCACCGGGCCCGGCGCGGGAGGTGAAGCCACCGGCGTTGCGGTGCTTTCCGACGTCG
>PLWR01000740.1 GCA_003165615.1 Acidobacteriota bacterium
GTTGTTGGTTGGCTGGACTTGCCGAACCCTCGGCGGTCGTATGTAATGACACGGCGCCCCTTGGCCAGCAGCCCCGGGATCTGCTTCTCCCAGGAAGCACCGCTCAACGGATATCCATGGATAAGGACAACCGGCTGACCCGAGCCGTGGTCCTCATAATAAAGTTCGATGTCGGCGGAGTTTTCTTTCCCCACCGTTATGTATGGCATTGAGCCTCTCCTCAGACGCTTCTGCCTTGGCAAGGAACCAGCTCGATTGCCGGTCCCTCGTCTTGGCCTCTCTCGTCTCCCTACTTCGCCCGGCACACGAAATTGCGCCGATCAAGTATTTCGGGTTGTTCGGTTTCTCGGCCTACTGCTTCTTTTCGGGGTCATTGCTATCGCTGTGGGGAGAGACAGCTTTCTTGACTCCCTCTCCGACCTTCTTGCCTCCCTTGCCTATACCCTCACCTAAATCCTTGCCGGCCGCGATGGGTTTACCTTTCTTCATCTCGTGACCGACTCCTTCGCCGCCTCTTCCCACATCTTTGCCGGCGGTTTTGAAGTCGCCTTTCTCTGATTCCTTGTCCACTCCCAGTTTGCCTGCTGTTTCGCCATCAAGGTGTCCGGTGACCGGCAGGTTCTCCGATTTCTGATATTGGCTGATCGCAGCGCGGGTTTGGGAACCCATGACGCCATCGATGGGCCCGGGGTCGAACCCCTTATCGCGCAGAGTCTCCTGCACTTTCTTAATGTCGTGGCGATCGCCGGCGAAAGCCCGGGGCATCAGGCTCAGTCCCAGCATCGCCGTCATCAGAAGGACGAAGACAACCCTGGTCCATACTGCTTTTTTGTTCAGAGACATATAGCACCTCCATTTTGAATGTTGTTGCACGCCATCCCCTAAAGGATGCAAATCTCACTTCAACGGCGTGGCCTTGGGGTTTGTAATCTCCAACTCGTTCACAACCTGCTTCCCACTTAGAACTGAAGAAGCGGCCATTTCGAGCCAGGCCAACACCGCCTACATTCTTTCCGTCCTTCTTCCCACGGTCTGTACTGTTTTGCTCATCTCCCTGGTCAAAATGAGTCACCACCGGCTCTAATCAATATGGGTTAAAATCGTTCTTGACGCGCCGACGCGTCGGCTTATGATTGCCCAGGCCGGAGAGCGGGCCGGGCCAGCCGGGCAGGCCACGCGATAGGAATTCAAGCATGCAACTCGTAAAGCGCATTGCCTTGATCGTGGTGGGGTTGCTCGCCCTTGTCTATGCGGGGGATTACGCCGCGGTGCGTGTCCCGATTCCGAAAGGACGCGCCGCTTACGACACGATCACCGTGCGGCCTTACTACGATGTGGGGCTGAAAAGCGGCAAATCGGACTTTTACTTTCTCGATCCCCAAAAGCAGACCTGCGTGAATTCCCTGTTTCCGCACATGGGATTCAACCCCTGCTGGTACCTCCGGACGCACACCCATCCGCGCCTCGCCATGTGAATTCGTAGCTGCCTCGTAGCCAGTTCGTAGCGCTGACCTTGAGGTCGGCACGAATTCCTCGCGTGGCGCTGGGCTTTAGAGGCTGCGGAAAAACTCATCGGCACTGTCATTCTGAGGAGCCAGCAGGCGACGAAGAATCTCGCATTGCCGTGAAAACGCTCAGAGCGAGATCCTTCGCTGCTGCTCAGGATGACAGTATTGGGGCGTTTTTCCGCAGCCTCTAAAGCCCCGGCGGTCCATGGCAGTGTTACGAACTACGCCTTGGCCGGCGGGGCCGGGCCCTCAATCACTACAGGTCCGCAGCGCGAAAGAAAACCGCCGTCCACCACCAGCGCATGTCCTACCATAAATGACGCGGCATCCGAACAGAGCCAGACTATTGCCGCCGCCACCTCTTCCGGGGTTCCAATGCGGCCGATGGGGTGCAGGGCGTTTTGACGCAAACTCGCATCGGCATTTTTGGCTTTGAACATCGTCTGGTCGGCCATCGCCGAGCGGATCGTCCCGGGGCATACGGCGTTGATGCGGACGCCCTCTTTGGCATATTCCACCGCAGCCGCTTTGGTCGCTCCAATAACCCCGTGCTTGCTGGCATAGTAGGCCGAGTTAAACCAGCCACCCACCAATCCCGCCACCGACGAAACGTTGACAATGGCGCCACTCTTTTGCTTGAGCATTTGCCGGATCTCGTACTTCATGCACAACCAAACGCCGGTCAGGTTCGTGGCGATGACAGTGTTCCAATCCTCCTCGGGGAAATCTGCCGTGAATACGAGATGGGGGCCTGATATCCCGGCATTATTGCAAGCCAAGTCGAGCCGGCCATAAGCTTCGACAGCCCGATTTACGAGCGCATCAACCTCCCTTCCCTTGGAGACGTCGGTCCTGACGAAGAGAGCCTCCCCTCCCCGGCTACGGATCATGGCCGCCGTCTCCTCGCCCTGTTCGCTACGCCGGGCGGCGACCACCACCTTCGCCCCTTCATCGCTGAAGGCCAAAGCGGTGGCCCTGCCAATCCCCGAACTCCCTCCCGTAACGAGTGCCACCTTATCCTCAAATTTCCTATCCATGTTCGGGCCACCTCCAGTTTTTGCCAGCAGGCAAATCAAGATACCAGCCACGGAGCCGCCGCGGCAACCCTTTCTGCCCGTGGGCCAGGATCCCGTCAAAGTCGACGCAGCTTGG
>PLWR01000510.1 GCA_003165615.1 Acidobacteriota bacterium
CTTCTGAAAACCGGTAGTCAGGGAAGTAGCATCGCTTCAGTGCCGTTCCACCCTTGAATCCGAGAACAGTTTTGAGATCGGACTGCGAAAGCACCGCCAGAAACCACGCCAGACAGTAATCGCGTTCGAGCACATCCTCCCGGATGCGCCGGCCGCCTTCGTTTGCCAGACGGTTGGAAAGCAGCGAGATGTTTCGCGGTGGAATCACTTTAGGTCGCGCGGACTCCTTCGAGTTCTTCGGGTGAGATATTCACCTGCAGGCGCCAGCGCGCCACGCGCGGACCCTCCCTCGGTAGGATGGGATCAAGCGGTTGATAGGTCGAGGTAAGGGATTGCCGGAGCCGCGCCAATTCGTGTTCAGGCGCGATCCTGTACAACTCGAGCAGGTACCCCAGGCGACGGGTAACTGCTCCGACATGCAGACGCAAGGCATAGTCCACGAGNNGTTTGGTTACCCAGTGTCTTGTTGTACCGAAGAAATGATCCGGCTTGATCAGAACGAAACGGAATTCGGTTCCGTTCAGGGTCCGGCTCGGGACACGTTTCGTGCTCGAGGCGAAGACCACAAACTGCGGCTGGGTGACCATGCGATGAATCTCCATCGCTGACGCGTGTGAGATGAAATTGGGCGCGTCGCCCACAAGCCTTTGCGCGACCAGATAGGGATTCCCGGCGTACTCGGTGGCGCTCCCCAGCTCCGGTGGGACCAACACCCAAACCCCGCGCTTAAGCCGTGAAAATAGTCCGCGCTTGGCAGCTTTGTAAAGGAGACTGCTAGCCGATGCGGGACGCAAGCCTGTGATCTCAATGACATCAGCCAGAGTGAAGGTAGTCTGAGCGCGATCATAGAGAGCATTCAGAAGGGGTGCCGTCTGTGTGCCGACAGTTTTCAACGAGTTATGTTTTGAAGTCATTAGTTTGCCCACTGGGCGATTATTGAAGCATAAAGTATCACAGTCTCATTGTTTATGTCAAACAGTTCGCCTGCTAGGTGATGGCTGCTGCACAAACAGTCAGGCTTTGTGGCCTTGAGCAAAACCATGCACCAGCAGCGATACTTCGATCCCACCTCGGCGCATTCTCAAGCATACCTTCAGCCACACCTTCGGAACACTCCTCAATGCCAACGGGGAGAACGCGAAGGTTATGCAGGAACTTCTGCGCCACGCCAGTATGAAGGTCACAACCGATATCTACATGCAGGCGGTTAATTCCCAGAAACGCGAGGCGCAGAGCAAACTGGTGAGGATAGTCCTAAGAAAAACGGCTTCTCATGGCTAATTGAACCAAATTGGACCATGACCGAAAACTGCCAATTCTCGGAAGTGATTTCGAATGTTGGCGTCCCCGACGGGATTTGAACCCGTGTTACCGCCGTGAAAGTCCNNATGCGCGCCCAAGAATCATGGTAGGCCCATGGGAGTTCGAACCCCAGACCTCTACCCTGTCCATCTTTCACACATAATGGCTTGGCATAATCCATGTTCTGAAACATCCGCAACGGCTGAAATCATGGCGGGTCAGACGGTCATGCACCATGACATGTCGTTGCACATCGAACCAAAACTTCTCCGTGTGCGCCCCAGGGATTGCCTCCCCGGTGCCGCGTCCCCCCATCAACTCGCCCTCAATCCATGCGGAAGGCAAGGTACATCATTCTTCCCTCGCGCTCGATTTGTAGGACTACAGGGTCGTTGAATTTGATGCTCTCCAGCGATGTGCGGAGATAATCCAGGTCGATGATGGTTGTTCCGTTCAAGGCGTGGATTACATCCCCAACCGATAGCGGGTTATCCACCGCACTCGTACCTACTGTTTTGGCAGCGACGATGACTCCCGAAGCTTCCCTGAGATCCGGAAGCATAGGTGTGATTGTCTTGTCGATTTGGATGCCGAGAATCCCTAACTTCCCGACCAGGTTTTTCTCGCGGTCAACCAGATCCACGAGACGGTCGGCATTGTGCGGATGTTCAGCCACGGGGACTTGCAGGTCGAGCTTCTCGGTGCCTCGAAGAATCGTGACTTTTGTGGGCGTTCCTGCCCGCAGCATATAGGCGCGCAGGCTAAATGTTGGCAGGTCGTCCACTTGCCCATCGTCGATACTTGTGATGATGTCCTGCCTTCTGATACCTGCAGATTCAGCCGGGCTGCCGGGTAGGACGTCAGACACAATCACGCCGTGGTCATGTGCCAGGGCTAACCCCGCGGCCATGCTTGCCGTAATGGATTGGACGCTGACGCCGATCTCCCCGCGATGCACGTGACCATACTTGCGCAATTGCGGATAGGCGACGGCCAGGATGCCACTCGGAATGGCGAACCCCAGGCCCTCATTACCGCCGGACTGCGAGAGGATAAACGTATTGATGCCCACCAGTTCACCGTCGACATCCACGAGCGGTCCACCGCTATTCCCGGGATTGATGGGAGCATCAGTTTGGATGTAGACCATAGGGTTGTCGGGATCAGGCTGACGGGCGATGGCACTGACGACTCCCATCGTCACGGAGTTCCGCAAGCCTTGCGGGCTCCCGAAGGCAAAGACGAGCTCACCTTGGCGAAGCAGACTGTAATTTCCGATGGGCAACGCGGGTAACCCCTTCGCGTCAACCTTGAGTACAGCGAGATCGATTTCCTTGGAAAGTCCCAGCGTGCGGGCCTCCAAGGTGTGACCTCTGGCGCTAAGAATTGAACTCAGGGGTAAACTGTCCAGGGGCAGGGAGGGAATGACCACCTCAATGTGCTGTGCACCCCTCACCACGTGAGCGCTGGTTATGATATACCCGTCCGGGTCGATGATGACCCCGGAAGCCATGCTGTGCTGCCTCCCGATGATTAGACTCGCCTCGCTATCATTTCCTTCTCCCACAGCACCAAACCCCGTCACAATCACTTGGACAACACTGGGACCGACTCGTTTTACGATTGCTTCAATAGAACTATTGAGCTGATGCAAAGTGTCGGCAGTCTGACCCTGTTGAACCGGTTGTCCCTGAATGTTCGGCGGCCAAACACAGAACAACACGAACAAAAAACTAATAACCACGCGGATTGTTCCCAGACCGGCTCCTTTCGGCACTATTTGTTGTCGCATCTTACTCCTCCTACTCTCTAAACCGAAGGCCGCGCGTCGCTGCGAGGCCTCGTCCTTACTGATGTGGCCACATGCAGCGGGTGGCGTGGGATCTCCGCCCCGTGCGCGTTCTGGCCGCCTTAGAGTATGCGCTCACCTTGACTGTCAAATAAAGAGGCATGCAGGAGCAGATTTCGACAGCATTCCGGGTTCATTGCGAATACCTCCCAGCCACCTGAAGAGCTACTTTTGCTATCTGCCTCCAAATACCAGACTTGTACTGTATTACAAATTTGCGGTCACTCGTCTTGACTCGAGAGCCGAAAACGTACTTCTGATGACAGGCATCCAAGCCGTATACGTGCTTGAGGGAGGGATCGGCCCCTGGCACGCGTGCGCCGCCCGCAAAAGGGGAGCGATTGAGTTACTTTCCCGGTGATAGGCCAAATTCTGGTATCCCTTTGAGAACTACGATCGCATTATCCAGACCCCCTGCGCTAATGTAATTGTCCCACCTGAGAGCTCAGAACCGCGGACTGAATCTGGAAATCGTACTTCGCGCTGGTGTCGTCAATTTGGGCCTGGGTCAGATTCAGTTGCGCCTGCGAGAGTTCGACAATGGAACTTAGTCCAAGTTTGTAGCGGCCCTGGGCGAGGTCGAGCGCCAAGGTGGCCTGGTGCAGGAACTGGGCGGTGACGGCGAGACGCTGGTACGCGGTTCCGGCGTCGAGCCAGGCGGTTCGCACGTCGCGCGAAATGCGGTCAGCAAGGTCGCGCATTCCCTGGTCGGCAGCTTTGGCACGGAGGTTCGCTTCCTGGTGGCGGGCGGAATAGAGGAACCCGTTGAAGATGGGGATGTTTACATTGATGCCCGCGGCGGCATAGCGATCACTGAGCGGGGTTTGATAAGCTGGCGTCAGACCCGCTGCACCCGTGGCGCTGATGGTGGGCATCGACAAATCGCGCTCAGCGCGCGCATAGCGTAGAGCCGCCTCGTGGCTGAAGCGGGCGCTCGAGAGGTCCGGCCGATTTTGGAGCGCTTGCACGATCAAGCCGGTCGGGTCAGCGGGTGGCACCTCCGGCATCGGCTCCTCGTCAAGGTCGAACGGTTGAGGATTGGCGAGTCCGAGGGCGGTGGCGAGTTCCGCGTAAGCCGCCTTCTGATCGTTTTGCGCCTGGACAAGCAGCAGTTGCGCCTGCGCCAAATTAACCTCGGCGAAACTCACGTCCAACATGGACTTCAGTTTGTTCTTCTCCAGCGTGGTGACCTGATCAGTGAGAATCTGGCGAGCCTTCACGGTCTCTTCCGCGACTTTCAGCACCGCTTGCGCGCGCAGGACGCCGAAGTAAGCGCGATTGACGGCCAGCAGCACATCCTCCTGAGTTTGCTGAGCGCTTTCGGAGGCGGCCTTCGCCCCCGACTTTGCCGAGGCCACCAGGTTTGACGTGCGGCCGAAATCGGTGATGAGCTGATGAACTTCCAGGCCGTCGGAATACCGATTCAGGATGAGCGAATTGCTGAGGTACCCGGCGGCAATGCGGCTGTTGGATATTGCCCCGGCACCCGTGAGGTTTCCTGTGGCGGTGGGGTAATAGGCCGATTTCTGTTCGCGGGTCACTTGGTTGGCTGCTTCCGCCTCGAAAGTGGCGGCCTGCAACAAGGGATGGTTGCGCAACGCCAGCGCCTCCGCGCCTTTCAAGGAGAGCTTGGGTGCCGGGGCTTGCTGCGGGGCAGCCCATTGTGGATAAAGCGCAAATAACAGCATTAGGGAGCAGATCGGCAACAGAACGGCGGTGCGCCGATGTACAAAATGTCTCATTCCCCAACCTCCTTGGGTCTGCGAGCTGGGCTTTCCTTGCGTCGGCCATACACCAGCAGATACGCGGCGGGAACAATAAAAATGGTCAAAATGACTGAGGAAGTCAGCCCCCCGATGATGGCTCGCGCCATCGGTGTGTACTGCTCGGCGCCCGTCCCCATTTTCAGCGCCATCGGAATCATGCCGATGATGGTGGCGAGCGAAGTCATCAGGATAGGCCGCAGGCGCACGCGGCACGCTTGAATCACGGCATCTTCGGGCCCGAGGCCTTGCGTCTCCAGGATATGCGCGAAATCGACAATCAGGATGCTATTGGAATCGGCAATGCCCACCAGCATCAGCACGCCCATGAGCGACATTACGTTCATGGTGCTGTGCGTGAGGGGCAGAATCACCAGCACCCCGATAAACCCCATGGGAATGGCCAGCATGATCAGGAAGGGATCGACGAACGACCGAAACTGCGCCACCAGGATGAGAT
>PLWR01000160.1:0-160 GCA_003165615.1 Acidobacteriota bacterium
GAATCCTGACCCTTTACCTCAACTACACGCTGCCCGACGGCAGTCACACTTTCGATCTCATCGAGTTGATGAAGCACGCGCATTCATGGCCTTTGCAAATGCAGGTTTGGGTCTTCATCGCTTTCGCCATCGGGTTCGCCATTAAGGTGCCGATGTTCCC
>PLWR01000160.1:229-14090 GCA_003165615.1 Acidobacteriota bacterium
GCCATCGTTTACGGGGCGCTGGTCTCCCTGATGCAGAAGGACATGAAGAAGTTGATCGCTTACTCCTCCGTGAGCCATCTGGGATTCTGCACGCTGGGAATCTTCGCCCTGAACCCGCACGGCTTGCAGGGGAGTGTGATTCAACAGATCAACCACGGGATATCCACCGGGGCGCTCTTCTTGATTGTCGGGCTGATTTACGAGCGCCGCCACACGCGTGAGATCAAGGAGTTAGGCGGGCTCTCCAATGTCATGCCCATTTACGCCACGCTCTTTATGATCGTGATGCTCTCTTCCATTGGCCTGCCGCTTTTGAACGGGTTTATCGGCGAGTTCACGATTCTGCAAGGGGCATACGAGGCGAATTGGCATTGGGCCGCGGTGGCCGTGTCGGGAATCGTTCTGGGGGCTGCCTACATGCTGTGGCTCTACCAGCGGACGATGTTTGGCCCCTGCGAGAATCCCAAGAACCAGATATTGAAGGATCTGAGCTTCCGCGAAATCATGACCCTGGTGCCTTTGATCCTCTGGGCGTTTTGGATTGGTTTGTATCCCAAGCCCTTTTTCGACGTGCTCGCTAAACCCGTCAATGCCATTGTCGAGCAGTTGAATCCTAATTTCCTCAAGGCGCCGCAAGCGTTAAGCGTGGCGCCGGCTTTGCCTGAAGGCCCGCGAATGACGATTACGGTGACCAACCCCGCGGCAGGAGCGAGCCGTTAATGGTGAGCCCATTCTTCAACCCGCTGGATTACCAGGCCATCAAGCCGGAGATCCTGCTCACCATGTTCGGCCTGGCCGTCCTGTTGTTTGATTTCCTGCTGGATAAGCGTGACAAGTACCTCAACGCCGTCCTGGCCCTGATCGGATTGGCTTTTGCCTTCCTGCAATTCGGCATCTTCTGGCATTTCCGCTTCGGCGCATCCGGCTATTTGGGGTTTGACGGCAGTTATGCCTTCGACTCTTTCGCCATTGTCACCCAATCGATCATCGTGCTGGCCACGGCCATTGTCGTTCTCCTGTCGGTGAAATACCTCGAAATCGAGGAGGTGAATCAGGGAGAGTATTACGCCCTGCTGCTCTTCGCCGCCGTGGGGATGATGTTTATGGTGTCGGGCACGGACCTGATCGTTCTTTTCATCGCTCTGGAAGTGATGGCCCTTTGCGAGTATGTGCTCGCCGGCTTCCTGAGGGGCAACCGGCGGTCCAACGAAGCCTCGGTGAAATTTTTCCTGCTGGGCGCTTTTTCCTCCGGCCTGCTGCTTTACGGCATGTCGCTGCTGTACGGAATCGGCGGTTCGACGAAACTGGCGGTCATTGCTGAACGCCTGCGCGACCGGCCGGCATCTGACCCGCTCTCCTGGGTTGCGCTGATTACTTTGCTTGCCGGGATGTACTTCAAGATTGCCGCCGTGCCTTTCCACCAGTGGACCCCGGATGCTTACGAAGGCGCGCCGACCTCGATTACCGCCTTCATCTCCGTGGCGCCCAAGGTGGCCTCCTTCGCCTTTATTATCCGCATTCTGTTCATGGGATTATGGCCCCTGCGGGTGGAGTGGCAGGCCTTGACCGTGGGAGTGGCCATTGCTACCATGACTTTGGGCAATCTCGCGGCCATTACTCAATCCAACATCAAGCGGTTCTTTGGTTACTCCACTATTTCGCACGTGGGTTACCTATTGCTGGGACTGGTGGCAGCCGCGGATGGAAACGGTGACGGGCTGCGGGCCATCGTCATCTACCTGATCGTTTACGCCTTTATGAATCTCGGCGCCTTTGCCGTCATCATCATGATGCGGAGGAAGGACATCATCGGCGATGAAATCGATGACCTCTCCGGACTGATGTCGCGCTCGCCGGCGCTGGCCCTGCTGATGCTCATTTTTCTGCTTTCCCTGGCGGGGATTCCCCCCACGGCGGGCTTTATCGGCAAGTATTACATTTTTCTTTCCCTGGTCGAAACAGGGCATTATTACCTGGCAGTTCTGGGTGTTGCCTATGCCGTTGTGGCGTTATACTATTATTTCCGGATTGTGGTCGTCATGTTCATGAAAAAGCCTTTGGATGAGGTCCCTTATGCCACCAGTTTGGGAGTGCGGGTGGCCTTGGGCGTGACTTTGGCGCTGACCTTGCTAATCGGAATCTATCCTCAGCCGATAATCATTATTGCGCGTGAGGCGGTTCGGCCGTTTTTCTCGTAAGACGGAGGGCTCGTGCCCAAAACTCCCGGCAATGGGAAGGATTTGTGGGCGCAAGTAGGGTTTTACTCCAGCCTGGGATTCATTATGCCTGCCGGGGCATTGGGGGGTTTTGGGCTCGGCTGGCTTCTGGATCGATGGTTGCACACCTCACCGCTATTCGCACTGATCCTGGGTTTGGTGGGTGCGGGGGCCGGAGTGGTGGAAATTCTGCAGATTTTGACGCGAGACGAAAAAAACCAAGATGACGCGGACAAACCCCACGATGGATCTGGCGCAGGCTGAAGCGCGGCTGCCACGCTGGATGCTCGCTGTGGCCGGTGTTGGGACGCTCGGCATCCTGGTGTCCACCCATGTGCGTTTCGGAGTCGGGTTTGCAGTCGGAGCGGGACTCGCCATCCTGAGTTACCTGTGGCTCCATCAGGGCGTCGAAGCCTTGATGTCAGAGGGGAGAATACGCCCGTCGGCGGCGTTATTGGCAAAAATATTGATCCGATATCCGCTTGCGTTTGCGGTTGTTTATCTCTTCTATAAGACGCGATGGCTTCCCTTTCAGGCAATTCTGGCCGGACTTTTCGTGCCGCTTGGAGGTGTCCTGGTTGAGTCGATAGCTCTGATCCGCGACGGTTTGAAAGTTCAAGCCTGATGCGGTGGCTCAGTTCATCACATTATCGCTATGACACATGAACTTTGGCTCACGGCAATATTGAATAAAATCCTGGGCGTGCGCGTGGCGGCCTTCCTTACCAGCTTGGGTCTGCCCCCGGCGAGTACCGCGCACCCTATTCCCAATTATATGCCCATGGAAATTCTGGTAATTCTGGTCATTTTGGTGGGGGCGCTTACTCTTCGATTTCAACTTTCCGTCGAACGTCCGGGGAAGTTCCAGCAGTTGATGGAAGTGGTGGTTGAATTCACGCAGAATTTGACCGGCGACATCATCGGCGACGGCTCAGAGCGCTATATACCCATGATTGGAACGCTCGGCGTCTTCGTCCTTCTCAGTAATCTCCTCGGGCTGGTCCCCACGTTCATGACCCCCACCGCCAGCGTCCCGGTGACTCTGGGGTGTGCGGTGGTGGCATTTGTATACTACAACTTTCAAGGGATTCGAGTGCACGGGCCGTTCGGCTATTTGAAACATCTTTGCGGCCCGATGATTGTCATCGCACCTTTGATGTTTCCCATCGAGGTATTTAGCAACTTTCTGAGGATGTTGTCGTTGACAGCCCGTTTGTGGGCAAACATGTTAGTAGGTGACATTCTGGAAGGGATCTTCACGGGTCTGATCCCCATACTCATCCCCGCAGTATTTATGGGCTTGCATGTGTTTGTTTCTTTCATGCAGGCATACGTTTTCATGCTCCTCCCCGCCGTGTACATCAGCTTTGCGGTCTCGAAGGAGCATTAGGAGTTTCCGCGCGAGGGGCGCTGGCGACGGCGCGCCCGTGTTGAAAGCACCCCCAGTGTGAGTCCTGCCTCCCCCCAGGGTGGCAGGGCACCACCTCCTGGGGAAATTCATAGCAGCCTCCGCTCCCTTTCGGGGCAGGGGCTAAAGGAGAAGCAAGTGAAACGACGCGTACTCTTCTGGTTTACGGCGATTGCCGGAATGCTGCTTGCAGCGCCAGCATTCGCTCAGGAAGCAGGGGCAAAGGTCGCCAGCGGCGGGGTGAATTGGGTGGCATTGACTTCCGGCTTCGCCATGGCGATTGCCTCGGCGGGTTGCGGCATCGCCCAGGGCATGGCTTCGGCATCGGCATGCGAAGGCCTCGCGAGGAATCCCGGCGCTCGGCCAGGAATCCAACTTGCCCTGATCCTGGCGCTCATTTTCATTGAGTCATTGGCGCTGTATACGCTGGCGATCATTTTCTTGAAGGTAGTCTAAATCTGCGCCAGCTCGGACAAGGGGGAGGCTTGGGCCTCCCCTTTGTATTTTGGGGGCCATGTTCCTTGTGGTAACTTCCCGGCTCCCGGCGTTAATGGAAAGGGAGGATTCAAAGGCGCTTGGATGGGGCGAAGAGCCCATAGGCGCGGGCTCGCTCAGGGCGCTGCAAGCCAGCCTGCCAACAGTTCGTGCTTGCGGAGGGAGAAGGGGTTTGTAATTGTGACACCTTTCCAAGTGAATCCCTCCTGGAGGTCTTCGGAGAGAAGCAGACGGCACCGTGCTTCAGCGGCTGCGGAGAGGACCACGGCATCCCAGATAGCAAGCTGATGGGCGGTTGCAATGTCCGCCGCCGCAAGCATCACCTCGGAAGAGGTATCAATCAGTGGGAAAGCGTCCTGCCAACTGAGGATTGCACGGCGGGCCTGGTCTGGGGGTCGTTTTGCCTTGCGCACAAGCAGATTGAACAACTCTCCCAAGGTTTGGACAGGCAGCACCACGGACCCGGGCGGGAGCTTTTCGACAAGCTCGATCGCCGCCCGCTTCATCTTGTCGCCGTTCACACCTTCTGCATATGCCAGAATATTGGTGTCGAGTGCCACTCTCACCGTCAATCCTCGTAGAGCTCACTGCGTTTCCACCGGCCGATGTTGACTACGGCCTCAGATCGCAATCTTCTCACTAAGGCGGTCCGGGCGGCCTGTGCGACCTTCTCCTGAGATTCGGCAGGCATAATTTTAGCCACCGCTTTGCCGTGCGACGTCACTACGTAACTTCCCCCCTCGCGAACGCCGCGGAGGAGCTTGGAAAACTTTCGATTTGCATCTGCGGCGGAAACAACCCTTTCCATACGGCACTCTCAAAGTAGTGATACTACGTATTATGGCATGAATTCAGTGGGAGTGGTATCTTGAGGGTTGGTTGCCGGATACTACGAGGCGAATGGCTCTTACTTCAAGAGCGGCATGGACGCCAAGGTACTGAGCCCCGCGAATCCGTTGGGCGCAAGGCCGAGCCAGAAAATTCCCAGGATGCTGACGGCCAGAACGGCGCGTACCGGCCAGGGCAGGATGGCTTCCGAGGTTTCGGTCTTCCCCTCGTGCATATACATGGCGACGATGATCTTGAAGTAGTAATAGACGGAAACCACGCTGTTCAGCAGCGCCAGGATGGTGAGGCCGACCAGGTGCGAGTGGATGGCTGCCCGGAAAATGTAGAACTTCCCCAGGAAGCCCGCAGTGGCGGGAAATCCTGCGAGCGATAGGAAAAACACGGTCAGGCAGGCGGCAACAGCCGGGCGTGCGGAGGCCAGACCTTTGTAATCGTCAATATCCACAAGGCGTTCGCCCGCGCCAGCCAGATACGCGATCAAAATGAAAACTCCCACATTCATCAGCGCGTACGCCACCAGATAATAGAGGACGGCGGATATTCCGCGCGATCCACCCGCGGTCACCCCCACCAGTACATAACCGGCGTGAGCGATAGAGGAGTAGGCGAGCAGCCGCTTGATGTTGCTCTGCCACAGGGCGCCCAGATTGCCCACGCACATGGTAAGGGCGGCAGAGATCCACAGAACCCAGAAGGTGAAGGCGCTGGCGGAGGAAAAGCTTCCCAGGAAAACACGCAGCAAAACCGCAAAGGCGGCGGCTTTCGGGCCCACTGACATGAAGGCGGTGACCGGCGCAGGCGCTCCCTGATATACATCGGGCGCCCAGATTTGGAAGGGCGCGGTGGAGAGTTTGAAGGCCAGGCCCACAAACATCAGGATCAAAGCCACCTGCCCCAACGCCGGCCAAGGCAAGGGAGCACCCAACTGCGCGCTCAGTGCGGCCCGCATGTACGATGTCCAGTGTAAAGGGTCATTTAACTCGGCGGCTGCTTTCAAAAGGTTGGTGGTTCCCGTCAAGCCATACACGAAGGCGATTCCATACAGTAAAAATGCGGTGGCAAACGATCCCAGCAGAAAGTATTTCAACGAGGCCTCGTTGCAAAGGGGGTCGGACCGCCGGTAGCCCGCCAGGATGTAGGTGGAGATGGAGGAAATTTCCAGCCCCAGGAAAATCATGATGAGATCCGTGGAGGTCGCCATAAAACACATCCCCACCGTTCCCATCAGAACCAGGGCATAGAACTCACCGTGCTGGGCGTGGTCGCGCTCCAGATAATCCATGGAGCCCAGAATGACGAGGCCCGACACGAATAAGAACAAATAAATGAAATAGGAGCTGAATTCGTCAGCGTTCACGGCGCCGTTGAAGGCGGGTCCCATCCCTGGCCAGGCGAAGAGGGAAAGGTGAGCGGTGGCGCCGCCCGCGGCCACAATTCCCAGCATCGCCATCCAGCCGAGCAGTTTCTTGTGGCCAGTGCTCACAAAGGGCTCCATGACCATGATGACCACGGCAAAGGCGGAGAGGAGTATCTCGGGAGAAATCCGCATCATGTCGACGGGGTGAGGGATCATCGGCCCACCCCCACGCGCCCCGCAGGGGTGCGATCCGTCATGATGACGGTATGCTTCTCCATGCGCAGCATCAGGGATTCAACCCCTTTATCCATGCGCCGCAGGAAGGGTTGGGGATAAACCCCCATGGCAATGATCACGACGACGATAATGGTTAGGATCAATTTCTCACGAAAGTTGCAATCGGGCAGGGTGCGGTTCTTCTCGTTGGTAATTTCGCCGTAAAACACGCGCTGATACATCCACAGCAGGTAGACCGCTGCCAACACCACCCCGGCAGAAGCGAAGGCCGCATAAGCCGCGTGGCTGTAATAAGAGCCAACAATGATCAAAAACTCGCCCACGAAGCCGTTCAGCATTGGAAGGCCCAGCGAGGACAAAACCACAATCAGGAAGAAGGTGCTGTAGATGGGTACCGACGTGGCCAGGCCGCCAAACTCGCTGATCAGGCGCGTATGACGCCGCTCGTAAAGCATTCCCACCAGCATGAAGAGGGCGCCCGTGGAAACGCCGTGGCTGAACATCTGGTAAATGGCGCCTTCGATGGCCTCCGGCCGGAACACGAAAATTCCCAGCACGCAGAATCCCAAATGGGCGACGGAAGAATAAGCCACGAGCTTCTTCAAATCAGGTTGAACCATGGCGACGAGCGCGCCGTAAATGATTCCGATGATAGCCAGGACGCAAATGACCGGGGCAAACTCGCGCGATGCCTCGGGGAAAAGCGGCAGGCAGAAGCGCAACATGCCGTAAGTTCCCATTTTAAGGAGAACGCCTGCCAGGATGACGGAGCCCGCCGTGGGCGCCTCAACGTGAGCATCGGGCAGCCAGGTGTGGAACGGGAAAATAGGAACCTTGATGGCAAAAGCGATAAAGAAGGCCAGAAATAGCCAGCGTTCTGCCGTCGGAGAAAGCGGGGAAAAGGCCCCCAGGTGACTCATAATTCCCTGAAGATCAAAGGTGCCCGTGATGTTGTAAAGGTAGATGATTCCAGTGAGCATCAGGGCCGAGCCGACCATGGTGAAAAGCACAAACTTGATCGCAGCGTACACGCGGCGCTCGTGGCCCCAAATTCCAATCAGGAAATACATGGGAATCAGCATCACTTCCCAAAAGACGAAGAAGAGGACCAAATCGAGGGAAGCAAAGACACCCATCATCCCCGTTTCCAGGGCCAGCAGGAAGATGAAGAACTCCTTGGGCCGGCTGGTGATGCTGCTCCATGAAACCAGCACGGAAAGCGGCGTCAGAAACCCTGCCAACAGGATCATCAGCGCGCTAAGGCCGTCGACTCCCAGATGGTAATTGACCGGGGGCAAAACCATCCACGGGCTCAATTCCTCAAATTGCATGATCTTGATGTTCTGTGGGTCAAATCGCGTATAGAGACAGACGGTGATCATGAACGTGAGCACGGAAAAGATGAGCGCCGTCCAACGAATGGCCGAAGCCTTCTCGCGCCCCAGGAAGGCGATAACCACCGCGCCCACCAGCGGGAGGAAAGTGATGATCGAGAGTATATGCGCAGTGTACCAGGACATAGATAGCTTCTATCGGTGTTACCTTTACAGCTTCAACCAGGGGGCAAGACCGCGCCCCGCATCATGAATGATTCGCAAGAATGTACAGTAACCATAAAACCGCGCCCAGCAGAACCCATGTGGCATAGCTGGTAATATTGCCGGACTGGATCCGCCGCAAAACGTTGCCCACGCTGGCGGTGGTTTCCCCGGTGCCATTCACCAAGATATTATCGATGGCGCCGGCGTCCACAACGGGCCACAGGAACTTTTCGGAAACAATGCGCACCGGGCGCACAATAAGCCAGTTATAAAATTCGTCCACATAGTATTTGTGGATCAGTATCCGGTACAGGTCGGCGAAACGCTCCGCCAGTTGATCCGGAATGTCCGTGGACTTCAGATACCACCAGGAGGCTATTCCAATCCCGATGAGGGCCGCGAGAATCGAAAACCCCATCAGTGCCGCCGGGCTAAGGTCGCCAAGATGCTCGGAGGGAACGTGGCGCAGAGCCTCGGTGGCCGGGCTGAAAACCGGGTCAAGGTAGCGATCGAAGGCCTCGCTGCCGTGCCAGACTTTGGGCCAGCTCACCCATCCGGCGACGACGGAGAAGAACGCCAGCACCATCAGCGGGATCGTCATCTTGTAACTGCTTTCGTGCAGGTGGTGCTCGGTCTCAGGCTCGACGCGGGACTTTCCCCAAAAGGTCATGTAGAGGCCGCGGAACATGTAGAAAGCGGTGAGGCCGGCGGTGAACGTCCCCAGCCAGAACAGCATGGGTTTGCCAAGCGGGCCTTCGTAAGCCCCCGCCAGAATCTCATCTTTGCTGAAAAAGCCGGCCAGGCCGGGAATACCGGAGATGGCCAGCGTCGCAATCAGGAACGTCGCGTGCGTGGTTTTCAACTTGTGCCGCAGGCCGCCCATCTTGCGCATATCCAGCTCGCCGTTCATAGCGTGCATCACGCTTCCGGCTGCCAGGAAAAGCAGTGACTTGAAAAAGGCGTGAGTCATCAAGTGGAAAATACCGGCCGCGAAGACGCCCACTCCGCAGCCCATGAACATGTATCCGAGCTGGCTGATGGTGGAGTAAGCGAGCATGCGCTTCAGGTCATTCTGGGTCAGGGCAATGGTTCCGGCAAAGAGCGCCGTCAAGCATCCGACAACACCCACCACCTCAAGGGCGGCGGGAGCATGGGCGAAAATGATGCTCGACCTGGCCACNNTGTGCGGATTTGCCCGCCGCGCCCAGGAAGAGGAGAATCCCGATGGCCGTCAGCACACTTTCGAGTCTGCCTTGGGGCAAAGCGGCGACGCGATCAAAGACGGTTCTAAAATCCAGCGAATGAAAAGTCCAGAACAGCAGTGCCACACCCACGGTGAAGCCTGCGTCACCAATACGCGTGACAATAAAGGCCTTCTTGCCGGCATCGGAGGCGGATTTCTTCGTAAAATAAAAACCAATGAGCAGATAGGAGCAAAGGCCGACGCCCTCCCAGCCCACGAACATCAGCGGATAGCTCGCGGCCGTGACCAGCGTGAGCATCATGAAGAGGAAAAGGTTCATGTAGGTGAAGAAGCGGTAGTAACCGCCCTCATGCTCCATGTACCCGCGCGAGTATAGGTGAATCAGGAATGCGACCACCGTGACCGTCAGGGTCATGATCAGGGTCAGCCGGTCATAGTAGAAAGCGTATTCCGCGCGCAACTCGCCCGCTTGAATCCAGGTGAAGTAAGGATAGGTGAAGGCCGCGGGTTGGGTTGAGGAAATCGAGTAGATCCAAGCCGAGAGAATTGCGAAAACCATGGAAAGCCCCGACGCACCGCACCCAATCAAGGAGACGATGGACTGCGAAAAGCGGCGGCCAAAGATGCCATTGACGGCCGCGCCCACCAGCGGGGGCAGCACCATGAAGAGCAGTAGGGTTTCCAGGTTCATGGAAGTATCTTCAAAACGCTACGTTTGGACGACGTCGGAAGGGCGGGGCTTCAGCCCCGCCGAAATCGCGGCTCTACCCCTCTGTTTGTCGCGCGCGGGGCGCGCGACATGGAAATTATCAAGAGAGCCTTGTAGCAGCGGGGCTAAAGCCCCGCCCTTCCAACTGCCCAGTGAGAAATCCGGGCTAGAGCTTCATTGAATCCACTTCTTCAATATTCAGAGACTTGCGATTGCGATGCAGCGCGATGATGATGGCCAATCCCACGGCCGCCTCTGCCGCCGCCACCACAATGACGAAAAAAACAAATATCTGGCCATCCAGGTTGCCGAGAAATCGCGAAAAGGCCATGAACGCCAGGTTCACCGCATTGAGCATCAATTCGATGCACATGAAAACGGTAATGATATTACGCCGGAAGATGAATCCAGCGGCGCCAAGGACAAAGAGAATCACGCTGAGCGCCAAATAATGTGAAAGCGGAACCATAGTCAAATCCCTGGAGTCAGGAGCCAGAAGTCAGGAGGCTTAAACTCAACCGATGACTTTCTAATCCCTAACCCCTAACCGCTGCCTTTCAGAATTCCTTCTTCGCCAAAACCACCGCGCCGAGCACCGCCACCAGAATCAAAATGGACGTCACCTCGAAGGGCAGCACATAATTACTGAAAAGCAAGTGGCCGATTGCCGCCGGACCTCCGTCGATGTGCGCCGGGGGAGTTGCGGATGTGGGCGGGAACTGATCCCAGATCACCATCAGCATCACTCCCAGGAAGGCGCCAATGAGGGGCGCGCCGAGCCATTTGGCAATACTGCTTCGATGGCTCGGAGCTTCATGTCCGGCGTTGAGCAGCATAATGACGAAGACGAACAACACCATAATTGCGCCGGCGTAAACGATGACCTGAATCACCGCCATGAACTCCGCCCCGAGCAGCAAATACACCCCGGCGAGCGAGCAGAGCACCACAATCAGCGAAAGGGCGCTGTAAACCGGCGTGCGTTGCAGCACCATATTCAGTGCGGCCAGAACGGTTACGGCGGCGAAGATGTAAAAAAGGATCGTCATTTTAAGTTACACTCACCCGTGCCACACGATCAGGAAACCCGTCACCAGGATGTTCAGCAACGCCACGGGCAGCAGGAATTTCCACCCCAGTGACATGAGCTGATCATAGCGGAAGCGCGGCAGCGTCCCACGCATCCAGATATAAAAGAACATAAAGCCAAATACTTTCAAACTAAACCAAAAGAGGGGAAGAAGAATCCGCACGATCATTGGTCCAAACTCAGGACCGTGCCAGCCCCCAAAAAAGAGAATGGTGGCGAGGCAGGAGACCGTGATCATGTTGGCATATTCCGACATGAAAAACATGGCGAATTTCATGCTGCTGTATTCGGTATGGAATCCGCCCACCAACTCGGTTTCACCTTCGGGCAGGTCAAACGGTATGCGATTGGTTTCCGCAATCGCCGAAGTGAAATAAACGAAAAAGCCGATGGGCTGGGCAAAGATATACCAATGTGGTACCCAGGTATTGATTCCGTGGATATACCACGTGTGGCTTTGCGCGTCGACGATGCCACGCAGGCTGAGGGTGCCCGCCATCATCAGCGTGCCAATCACCGCCAGTCCAAGTGAAAGCTCGTAGCTGATCATCTGTGCGGACGATCGCAGCCCGCCGAAGAGCGGATACTTGCTGTTGGAAGACCATCCCGCAAGCGCAATGCTGTACACGCCCAGGGAGGTGACAGCGAAAACAAAAAGCAGGCCGACATTCAGATCGGTTATTTGAAACTGGATCGAATGGCCGTATAGGGTGAAGCTCCCGCCAAAGGGAATGACGGCAATGGAAAGAAACGCCAGGACAAAGCCCAGGAAGGGCGCGAGCCAATAGATAATCTTATCGGCTTCCAAGGGCATGATGTCTTCTTTAAGGATAAATTTTATGCCGTCAGCCACAGGTTGCAGCAATCCGTGCGGACCCACCAGGTAGGGCCCCCATCGCGCCTGCATGTGCGCAACCACTTTGCGCTCCAGCCACGTCGCATAGGCGATGCCGGTGAGCAGAATGAGGAGGACGAGTGCGATCTTCACTGCTGCGATGATGACCAGGATGGCCATGTCAGAAAATGTGCCCATGAGGTTTCTTAGCTTCGTCCACTGAATTCAGCGCCCAACTATACCGGCTAACTGTTCCTGATGTGAAGAGCGAATCTCGGGATGAAAAAATCAAGTCGTTACTGGCAAGCTCGGGAGGCGTGCCGGCCGGATGCGTCTGCACGGCGCGGCCCACCAGCAAGCTGGGCAGGGCAATTGCGTATCCTGGCACCTTGGCAATAATTTCCCTGAGCACATCGTCCGCGGAGCGGTAGCCCCACGCGTGGCCCATCATTCTCGCCAGCGCCAGCAGAATTTCCAGGTCGCTGCGCGTGCCCGCTTTGCGCATGGTCTTCTTCAGGATCTGCACCTGTCCGCAGGTATTGGTCACCGTGCCGGATTTTTCCGCGAAGCTGGTGGCCGGCAGAACCACGTCGGCGGCCTCGCTGGTTTCCGTCGGGAACAACTCTGCCACCATCAAGAAGGACAGTTTCCCCAGATGTTCCTTGACGGTAGGAAACGTCTTGGCGGGGTTGGAGCCAAACACCAGCAATGCCTTGATCTCGCCGGCCTCGACGCCTTGCAGAATCGAAAGAATACTGCGGCCCGGCGCATCGGGAAGTTTCGCTTGCCAGGTGGATTCCAGGTTGGCGCAAGCGGCGGGGTCGGAAATCAATCCGTAGCCGGGCAGAACGTTGGGGAACAGCCCCATGTCCGCCGCGCCGCGGGAATTGGAATAGTCGCCGAGCGCAATGAAACGGGTGTGACCGGGAAGCTTCAGCCCCCAATTCACTAAGTCCGCCACGTCTTTGCCGCGAATCTCGTCACCAAAGATGATGATGGTGCCGGATTCCTTCCGCAGGTTTTCGCCCAAAGTGGCCAGTTCGCCTGAAGCCGGCGACGATTTTCCCGACAAAGCGCGAATCGCTTCACCTTCTCCCCCTGCCGGGATGGTGACGTTTTGCTTTGCCTGCCGTTGCAACTTGATTTCCCGGCTGTTCAGCAGATACAGGTGCGCCTCATGCTGGCGGACGGCCTGCCGAATCTGATACGCAATCAGTGGGTGCTGATGCGTCGGGTCGTTGCCGACCACGAGAATGCTCGATGCCTCAGCGATATCCTCGATGGTGGCGTAGCGCCCGTCGGCTTTGGCGGTGGTCAAGGCGCCCACCAGAGAAGAGAAGTCGGCGGTGCGATGGTGGTCCAGATTATTTGTTCCCAACACCGTGCGCGCAAAACGGCCGAGCAGATAATTCTCTTCGTTCGTAGTGCGATTGGAACCGATCACGGCGACGGAAGCCGGCCCGTGTTCCTTCAAGATGCCATGGAGGCGTTTAACCACCAGTTCCAGTGCTTCTTCCCATGTGCTGGTTTCCTGCTTGCCGTTCTTGCGGACGAGCGGCGCGGTCAGGCGCTGTTCATGATTTACAAAGTCCCACCCGAAGCGGCCTTTGACGCACAGAAACTCACCATTGAAGCCAGAGTGGTCGCGGTTGTTGGCGCGAATGATCTCGTTATTGCGAACCGCCAGCGTGGTTTTGCACCCATCGCCGCAGTGGTTGCAGATGGTGCCCGTGTANNATGTCGATGCACATGCCGCATTCTTCGCACTCCAACTTCTCGCCCTGGTTGGGAATGATCTCACTGTGCGCGCCCCGGAAGCCGATGCCGTAGGCATTGACGTCAAGGCCTTCGTCGCATACGCGCACGCAACGGTAGCAGAGGATGCAGCGCGGCCAGTCGTAATAAACCAGGTTGGAAAAC
>PLWR01000541.1 GCA_003165615.1 Acidobacteriota bacterium
ATCCTCAGCAGGGTCCCGGCAACTATGGTGGACGGGGATTTCGTGGAGGCCGCGGCGGACGGAGGCGGCCATCCACCCATGATGGGTGGCGGCGGACCTGGTTTCCGGGGACTATGGCCCTCAGAACTGGGACCTGCAGGGCAATCCCGGAAGTCGCGGTGGACAACGCGGGTTCCGTGGTGACCAGGAAGCGCAGGGTGGTCAGCCGCCGATGCATGACGGTCGCGGCCAGTATGGTGGCTTTGGCCCGCAAGGCAATCCTCAGCAGGGTCCCGACAACTACGGTGGGCGGGGATTTCGCGGAGGCCGCGGCGGACGAGGTGGCCCTCCACCCATGATGGGTGACGGCGGGGATGGTTTCGGGGGAGAATGAAGGGTAGCGGGGGACCAAGGATCGCTCGCAACCTCTGTCCGCCAGGTCTGCGCTGCGCCTCTCCTGGGGTCAGTCCTCGTGCTGGTCTTGGTCCTCGGCACCTTCGGGGAAGTCTTTGAGGCGAGCTTCGGCGAGGCGCTCTAGACGTTTGGCTTGCGTAAGGAGGGTTGTACGGAGCCCGCGTTTAACGCTGCGTTCGCTGATGCGGCGAGCGAGGCTGGCGATCGTGGCAGCGCGGCGGGCGATGCGGATGTCGGGGTGCTTCCGGTGCGGGAAGATGCTGCCGGGAATGATGCGCCGGGCGTAAGACTTGGGCAGTTCTATAGTTTCGGTCTGGCGTGGGGGTTTTTCGTTGAGGATTGCGCCAAGTTTGGATTCGGCGATGGCCTTCTGAAAAACGGTGTATTCGGCGCAGTCGAGATATCCCTGACGCTGATCCTCGGGTATCGCGGAGACGTCAAGTGGCCAGACGCGAATCTCGGCAACCTCAAAGGGGTCGAGGACGTTCATTGCGACAGCGTCGGTGCACTGGTTGGTGAGATGGCGTCCGATTCTGCTGCCCAAGCCCTCGTATGTCTGGCCAACATTAACTGGCTCGCCGTCGTAGTCGAACAAGGCGTAGATACCCCACTTTTGGCTGGCGATGATGCGGGGGGTCAGCGTTGGAGACCGCCTGCGGCGCATTTGCGGAGGCGGCGGTACCACTGGGGCTTCGTGCGAGTTGCGCTGGGGACGTCTTCAAGGGCCTGAAGGGCAAGGGCGATGTCGTGTGCTAACTCCGACGGGGGAATGACCTCGCATCGCTTAGCCCGCGGGGAATACGCGACGAGTCTGAAATCGCTGTCTTGTGGCCAGTCCGGGCAGGCCAGTTGGTTTCCATGGTTTGTCTCGACAATGGTTGCGCCGCTCGCGTCGTCGTCAATGGAGATTGCTAAGTCGATCATAATGCTCAAACTCTATACTGTAACTACACATTAGTCAGCCAGGAGGTATGGACCACGACCCGTTCCTTTTTTGAGAAGCGGAGGGCTCCCGCGAGTGGGTCGGGATAAATCTCGTGGTAGGGCAACTCGCGGAAGTTCTTCACGACGAAGAGGAAAAAACGGCCGGCAAGAGCTGCGGCTAGTTTGTGCTCCTTCGGCGTGAGCGAGAGGCTGCCGGATTTCTCTTTGAGTCCCTTCACCTCAACAGCCAGGAAGTCGCTTCCAGTTTGGGGGCGCAAGCGAAAATCGTAGCCGCAACCTAACCGGGTGGTGTTCTCGATCTCACAGTCCTTAAACTCAGCCAGTGTAGGGTACGCCGACTCAAAGTAGTGCTCAGCAGCGAGTCCAGTGATTAGCCGTTTCGCGAAAAACGATTCCCCATCGGGTTTTTCGAGCTTCGGCTGCACTTCGCTCCAAGCGCTTTCGTCGTAGCCGGCGAAGGACTTGATGAGACCTGCAAACGTCTCAATGTCGAGATTCCTGTAATCCTTAAAAACTTTCAGGCAATAATCACGAGTGGGACGTTTGTGCCAGCCGCGGCGCTTGTTCGGGAAGAGGGGATCGAACTCGTCTCGATAGTTCTTGATAGATGCGGGTTTTTGGCAGAGGGCGTAGCCAATGACGTTGAAGGCTTCTACAAAACTGTCGAACCCGAGCTTCTTCAGGCCCGCGGCGTCATACTTTGAGAGGTAAAGGCCAGTGAGGATGAGCTTCTCTCGATTTGGAATTTTTCGCGGATCGAGAAGCATAGGTTAGCTCGGCGCTCAGTTGAGGGCCGGAAGCGCGTCCTCGAAATCGCGGCCATCGTTGGAAGAGAGGAAGCCGGGCACGTTTTCCAAGAGGACGATTGGCGGCTGACGGCGCTCGCGCTTCATGCCTTTGAGAATGTCGATGAACCCCCAGAAGGCGGAGGAGTGTGCGCCCGCAAGGCCGTGGCGCGCGCCGGCTAGCGACAGGTCGTTGCACGGGAATGAGGCGGTGGCAAGGGCCACGGTCGGCACTTCGGAGCTTTCGAGCTTGTGAATGTCGCGGACAATGAACTCGCCGGTGTCGCCGAAGTGGTCCTTGTACATCTGCCACTTGTCTTCGTCGATGTCGTTGGCAAAGGCGATGCGCCAGCCGGCGTTTTCCAGGCCGATCCGCATGAGGCCGATGCCGGCGAAGAACTCCGCGATGGTCTTGTCGTGTCCGTTCATTATTCTGCGGCAGTATTGTTGCACGATCTCAGGGCGGCGTTCAACTCGGAACTGACCCGGCTTGCGACAGCTTCCGGGGTGCAGAGGGAGTGGCCCCAGATGCGGACAATGCGCCATCCTTTGATGCGGAGCAGCTTGGAAACGGCCCTGTCTCGTCTTTTGTTGCGGGCGATTTTGAGCCGCCAGTATCCGCGGTTGTCGCGGGGCATTCGGCAGTGCCAGCGGCAGCCGTGCCAGAAGCAGCCGTCCACAAAGACAGCGAGGCGGTGGCGGGGGAAGATGAAGTCGGGGCGGCCGGGGATCGGTTGGTGGCGGCGCCAGCCGGTGATGCCGGCGGCGCGAAGGATTGAGGCCAGCTTTAGCTCAGTGGATTTATTGCCGCGCGAGCGGATGGCGGCCATGACTTGGCTGCGCTTTTTCTTTGTGAGTACGTCGGCCACGGGGGGAGCTTACCATAAGGCCGGGGCCGGAGGCAGCCCCAAGTGAATTCACAGGTGAGGTATTCGCTGACGACGAAGAACAAGACCCCGGGCGGCCAACTAGCCGCCTTTTTCGGGCTTCGCAGCATCCCATGACCTCTTGCGAACCGCACGAGGTTGATTTGGCCCGGGTACTTTCGCCATGTGAACCTCCCAGGTGCAAGCGCGTTGGCTCCTTGACCGCAGCGTCCTCAGTATCAACGCGCTGCGTGTCGCCTCCAAGCAAACAGACTGCGAGCGTGACGATTTCGTGGTTGGCAAGGGAGATTGCCTTCGGAGTCCTCATTTGAGCCATGCGACTTTGATTTCTTTCTCGACCGCCTTGAACTCCGGGTCGCCGGTGACGAGTTCAGCCTTCTTTTCCTTTGCCAGCGCCGCAGCAAAGGCGTCGGCAAGGCTCATTTGGCAGCGGGCTTTGAAATCGGCCGCGGTGTCCGCCATCTCGCGCGTCGTAGAGTGAAAATCAATGGGCAGACCCTGAAGAATCTTTGCGGCCTCCTCCCACGCCTTTGCGCCGTCCCTCTTCACAATGGAGTATTTAACTTCTGCGTAGTTTACATCGGTCATGTGCAGCGGAATGTCTTTCTTGCCGGCGGCCACCAACAGATTCTCCACTGTCTCCGCGCCGGGCTCGTCGCGGAAGTAGGCGATGAGAGCGAAACTATCGAGCACCTTAGCGGACATGGCGCGCCTCCAGTTCCTTCTCTTCCTTCGTGTGCCCGGCCCATTCGTCGGCGAAAGGCTGGTCGCCCAGCTTTCGCTTGATGATGCCCCGCCCGCGCTTAATAAGCGCGGCGGTTACCGGCTTCAGGAGAATGCCTTCCGGCGTGGCCTGAACCACGGCCTTGGTTCCATCCTCAATGTGGAATTCCTTACGCAGCCACGCGGGAATGACGACCTGCCCTTTGGTGGTGAACCAAACGGAATCGGTCTTTATAGTTACATTCATGGCACAAAATATGACTTATTGAATAATATCCGTCAATAGCAACATTGTAAGGCGCAGTTAACAAACTCCGATGCCTTGGTATATTGGCTGACTTGGCGGGTGGATGATGGAGAGACAGGTTGTGGCGTCCGCGCAGGAAATCTCGCCAGCAATGCCCGAGTTTTCCATACAGCACTCCGGCGGAGAGCCGCAGGGAACCGCCGGGGCGAAGGCCACCCAAAGCCACCCAGAGGCGAAGGCAGAATGCAATGTGCAGAATGCAGAAAGGCGGGGCAAAGCCAGTAGTGATCGGTAGGGTTC
>PLWR01000744.1 GCA_003165615.1 Acidobacteriota bacterium
TGACGATCGGCACCATGGTGGCGGGCTTGAGCGCGGCCACGCTGGGTTACCAATGGGCCTTCGTCTTGAACTCCCTCTCCTTCTTCGCGTCGGCGGCCTGCATCTGGCAATTGCGTCGCGCCGGCGGATTTCGGGCCAAGCGCGACGGGCGGGACGAAGATCAGGTGGTGCGGCCGTGGCGCGAGTACAAGGAGGGCCTGCGCTACATGCGCTCTTCCCCGCTGCTCCTGGGAATTGCTCTGGTCTACGTGGGTTGGGCCACCGGCGGGGGCGCGGCCCAAATCCTCTTCACCTTGTTTGGCGAGCAGGTGTTCAACCGCGGCCCGGCAGGAATCGGCACTGTGTGGAGTTTTGCGGGTGTAGGCCTGCTGGTGGGCGGAGCGGTGGGCCACGCTTTGGGCCGGCGCATCAGCTTCCGCCATTACAAGCGCGCCGTTTCCATCTGCTATGTTATCCACGGCGGGGCTTACATGCTCTTCAGCCAGATGCAGAATTTCGGTGCTGCCCTGTTTTTCATCGCCCTCTCCCGCGCCGGCGTGGCGGTAGCCTCGGTGTTGAATATCTCGCAATTGCTCCGGCGCATTCCGGATGAGTTCCGGGGCCGGGTGTTTGCCACCATCGATTCGCTGACGTGGTCCACCATGATGGTTTCCATGACCGCGGCGGGCATTGCTTCCCAGCATCATTCGCCACGGACCATCGGCCTTGTGGCGGGCATCCTCAGCACGAGCCCGGCAATTTTCTGGGGATTAGCCAACTGGAAGGGCAAGCTCCCCGAGCCTGAGGCCGTGTCCACCGAACCCCCGGAAGTGGAGATCCACGGCGGGCCGACGGCGTAGGAGTCAAGTTTGGGAGTGCGGCAGCTTGGCGCCGCTTTTTCACCCGCTGCCTTGTCAGCGCTCCGGGGTTCACCGCAACTAGTTGCGGTAAGGAAAAACGGCGACGAGTCGCCGCACTCCAATAGTTCGGTATCGGATGGCCGTGGTGAGAAATACGGGGCAGTAAAGTGCTCCAACTGGAGGAAGAAAATGAGTGAGGCAAAACCCCTGGCCGTGGTAACCGGCGCGTCAAGCGGCATCGGAGCCACGTTCGCGCGAACGCTGGCGGCGCGCGGTTACGACCTGGCGCTGGTGGCTCGACGCCAGGACCGTCTGCGGCAGTTGGCCGATGAACTCAGCGACCGCTTCCACGTGAATTGTACGTTGCTGAAAGCTGACCTGACCAACGAAGAGGAATTGCGCACCGTGGAAGAATTCCTTCTCGGCGCGGCTAATCTCCAGTTGCTGGTGAACAACGCCGGGTTCGGCAGCCTGGGACGGTTCTGTGAAGCGCCCATCGAGACCCAGGACGCCATGCATCGCCTGCACGTGATGGCCACGATGCGCCTGACGCACGCGGCGCTACGCAACCTGACCGCGCGCAACCAGGGCGCTATCATCAACGTCGCCTCCGTCGCCGCCTATGTCCCTCGCCCCGGCAGCACCAGCTATTACGCCACCAAAGCCTGGATCAACTGTTTCACCGAATGTCTTTCTCTGGAGCTGAAGAGCGCCGGATCGCGGGTGCGCATACAAACGCTCTGCCCCGGATTCACCTATACGGAATTCCACGATGTGTTGGGGATTGAGCGGAATTTCATTTCCAAAGCCTGGTGGATGCCCGCCGAAGACGTGGTGGACGCTTCTCTTAAAGGCCTGGAAAAGGGGAAGCTCTTCGTGGTGCCGGGTTGGCGCTACAAACTGCTGGTATCAATTATTCGAATGCTGCCGCGGAGTGTGCTGCACTTTGCGCTGACCAGAGGGCCCGCCAGCATGCGGCGCGAGCGGCAAATGCGGTAGATGGTATAGGGTAGGTGGCAGGTCGGATTAATGATCGAGGGCAATAGCGCGTTCAGTATGTATATTGGATGACATGAAAAGGCACGGTCGAACTTGGGACATAGTGAAAGGCGGGGGGCGTTCAGTTTGCCGCTTACTGCCTACTGCTTACTTCCCTGAACGCACTATTGGCAAACCACGGTAAGCTGGTAGCGGGGGGGAGGATCGAACTCCCGACCTAGGGATTATGAGACCCTCGCTCTACCACTGAGCTACCCCGCCAGGTTATTACCGCCAAATCTGCGAGCGGTCACACAATCTTCCATAGTAGGGTATTCCCGCGCTGGAGGTCAAGAAAGCGTACAGCAAGCAGGCAGCCCGACAGGGCATTGGCGCTAGGATATGCACTGTCGGCAGCCAGCCCGCGTTCCTCGCCACGGGCCGGGGAAGCCATTACGCCAATCTCCTACCGCATGGGAGCCGGCAGCGTGTCGTAATAATTCGGATATGGCGGCTTCGGGTATGACGGAAGTGGATGTTGCTTGAGCAGATCGAGAACCACTTCCACCGCGCGCTCCAGTTGTGGGTCGTGTCCTTCGCGCACCAGTTTGGGGTCAAGCTCCACTTCGATGTCGGGCGCGATGCCGTGGTTTTCCACCTCCCACTGCCCTTTCAACCCGTAGATAGCCCATCGCGGCGAGGTGATCGAACCACCGTCAAGGAGTTGTGGATAGCCGCCGATTCCCACCAAGCCTCCCCACGTACGCGTTCCCACCAGGGGACCGACGCCGGCTTTGCGGAAGTACCANNGGCATGGCGTCGCCGCCGGAACCCGCAAATTCATTGATGATCATCGCCTTCGGACCAAAGATGGCCTCCTCGGGTTCGAAATACGCTGCGCCCTCACGGGTCATCACCAGGCTCATCACCGGCCGGTGCAGATAGTCAACGATGTAATCGGCCAACTGCCCGCCGCCGTTGAATCGCTCATCCAGCACCGCGCCCTTTTTCCCCACCTGGGCGAAGTAGTAGCGATTGAAATTGGTAAAACCGGCGCCCGCAGTATTGGGAAGATAGACGTAAGCCAGCTTGCCGCCGCTGAGTTCGTCCACCTTGCGCCGATTCCCTTCGATCCACCCGAGGCCGCGCAACCCCACCTCGCTATCCACCGGGACCACAGTGACGTCGCGTGAACCCGTGCCGTCGGGTTGGGGGCCGACCTTCAGCACCGTCTGCTTCCCCGCCGTCTCCTGAAAGAAGCTGTAGATTTCATCTTTCGCGGTGAGGTCGCGACCATTCACGGCCAGCAGGTATTCACCCTCTTTCACATTCACGCCGGGTTCAGTAAGCGGCGCGTGGAGTTGCGGGTTCCAATTCTCGCCGTTGAAAATTCGCGCCAAGCGGTAGCGGCCATTTTCAAGGGTGTAATCTGCCCCGAGCAAGCCTACGCTCACCACCGGGATGTCAGGGTGCTTGCCCCCGGCCACGTACATATGGAGAACGTTGATGTTGCTGAGCATTTCCGCCAGAAGATAGTTGAAGTCGGCGCGGCTGCTGAGGCCCGCCACAAAGGGCGCATACGCTTGTTCGGCCTTCTGGATGTCGAGCCCGTGGAAGTGCGGGTCGTAGAAGAAGTCACGCTCGATGCGCCAAACCTCGTGGTACA
>PLWR01000424.1 GCA_003165615.1 Acidobacteriota bacterium
GGGTGGGCGATCCAGATGAAAAGATCAATCTGGCCAAATCCCCTAATGATATGAAGACCCTGAAGGACCTTCAAACCCAGCTTCGTGTTATTGAAACCGAATCGCTCCGCCCGTGGCTTGGGCCGCAGTATCTGCCTGTGCTAGTCCGACCTGACGCCGCTTTGGGTGACACTCCCCGGTTGACTGTTCAGCTCGATTCGAGTTCTGCCCATCCGTCGAGGATTCCAGTTGGAACCTCACAGGCCTTTTTCCCGCGTCGTGTTTCTACGTCAATCCAACGACCACCATCGGCGGATCGGGAACTCCTTCGAAGCCTCCCTTACCATTAGCATCCCACCGATTAGCGTGGCCACTCCGCTCAAACCGACCAACGCATTTTCCTTGCCATTATCTTTTCAGATGACACCACTACACTCGCAAGCTTGTCCTGGAAGTTCCGGAGGAGCGGAATACTGCTGCAAAACGGCTATCATCTTTGTTACTAGCCCCGAACTCCTTCCCCACTCCTGGCGCGGCAGAGTAAGGTTCATAGAGGTCAAAATAGTTAATAAACAGGATGATTGGCTGCTTGGAATGATGACTGAACCAACGAAAGGTGGACTGGCTGAGTTCGCGTGCGTTCCGCCTCGCGAGACAATCCGGTCGGATGAAAGGAGAACAGAACAGACACCAAAAAGCCTTTACTGAAGTGATGAGCGCCAGATCTGCCCCATCGATCCGTCATCTCCGTCATAGATATCAAACCCTTGGGCGAGGCCGCTACCTCTCGATCCCAACATATAATTTGCATTGAAGCCGGCCGTCGGATAGCCATGGGACTGGAGGATGGAAGCCAAAGTCGAGGTCCCATCAGGTAAGGGCGTGCCCCAATCTGTTGGGCTCTGATGGGGCAGGAGGCCCGTGAANNCCCTGTTTCGCCAAGTTATCCAGGTTAGGCGTCGTCGACTGAGACGAAAGGGCACTGGGAAAATCCTGTCCTTGGGTACCCCTTACTGGTAGGGCAGACTGCGAAGCACTTCGTGGTCTTGGTTTGGAGTTTTCGATCGGGGCGGGCTTAGATGGGTAAACTTCTTGCCGGTGAGCAACCTGAAATCACTCTCCCCGAGACTTGTCAGATAGGTCTCTCCGAGCCAGGGGAGAGAAGACGCCCGTACTCTCCCAACGACGTTGCGTTGAATCTCCCTGACCTCTTCCTGATAGTCCGGCGAGGCTGCCAGATTCACCTTTTCATGAGGATCAGAGGCCAGGTTGTAGAGCTCCGGGTTTCCGTCCGAGTCGCGGAGGAAATGCCATCCCGGAGTAACGGCGCTGATGGAAGCCTCCGCCTCCGAGTCGTTCGGAGACTCGTCGAGTTCCGAAATTACCAGGGGATTGGGATCGCAGGTGCTTGCAGGACTCTCCCAATAGCAGCGCAAGCTGGACTGCTGAGGCAGGGTCCCGCTTGCCCCGGATAAATCCATGACGGTAGCGAAAATCTGCTGGAGGCTCACCGGGTCAGTCACGCGGCGACCCGGGGGAATTCCCGGTCCGGCAATGATCAAAGGAACATGCAGCAATTCCCAATTCAGCCCCCACTCATGACCGTAATGCCGGTGTTCGCCGAAGGCTTGCCCATGGTCGGAAAACACAATGAAGTAGGTATTCGACCACTCCGGAGAAGCTTCAAAAAGGCGGAGGAGCGCGCCAATCTGGCGATCGGTATAGTTCAGGGCACCATCATAGGCTGCCAAAAGCGACGCCTGTTCGGCGGGGGACTTTGGGACTTCGATGACCAGCGGTACGCGGTCGATTTCAGCCCTTATTCGTTGGGCAAGCGTTCTGTTCCCATCCCCGAACTTCTTCCCTACTCCTGGGGCGGCAGAGTAAGGTTCATGGAGGTCATAATAGTTAATGAGGAAGAAGAATGGCTGCTGGGAACGATGCCGGAACCAACGAAAGGCGGACTGGTTGAGTTCGCCAGCATTCCGCCGCGCGAGACTATCCGGTCGAATGAAGGGATAATAAAGCAGCCACCAAAAAACCCTCGATGAATTGATGCGCATCAGATCTTCGCCCAACGACCCGTCATCATCGTCGTAGACATCAAATCCTTGGGCGAGGCCGGTACGTCTCGTTCCCACCATGTAATTGGCATTGAATCCGGCCGTCTGATAGCCGTGAGACCTGAGGATGGAAGCCAACGTCGAGGATCCGTCAGGCAACGGCATGTCCCAATTTGTTGGGTTCTGATGGGGCAGGAGGCCCGTGAACACTGTGGAGAACGAGGGGAGCGTCCAGGGGGCAGGAGCTACAGCCGTTTCGAAGAGGACTCCCTGTTTCGCCAAGTTATCCAGGTTAGGGGTGGTGGGCTGAGAGTAACCATAGCCTGAGAAATGATCTGCACGCCCTGTATCCAGTACAATCATGACCAAATTCGGCCGCTTACCCACTATTTCTGAACTTCCCCGCGAATGCGCCCCAGGGGTCGTAACGATTATTTGGGCGCCTACCAGGCCCACAAGCAAAGCTCCCAATGTGAGTGCGACATAGCGGACCAACATCCGCCCACGAGGCCAGAACCCGGCGGCTATGGTCATGGGCTGGCGCCGGAGCAACAACCAAGCCCCTCTCGCCGCGAAGGTAACGGCAAGGCCGCCAACCAGCGAAACACCAACCGAAACCAGTCGAGAGTAATCGCCGGTTAGGAATATAGAATGAGTCGGCAAGTAGGTTGCGTAGGTGCCAGCGATGAAGAGCCCAAAGGAAGCCAAAAGCGAGGCGGAATGAGGATGCTTCCGATTCCAGAACTCTGCCCCCAGACCCAGAACCCCGCCCATGAGTCCAAAGGCCAGAGCATCAACCAAAGGGGCAAGGATCAGAACGGCTCGGCCCGCGACGGGTTGAGGAAACCTCGCGTGGCGAAGGCTGAAGAGGAGGATTCCTTCACCGACGCCCAGAAAATATCCTACCATGGCGGCCACCAGGGGAAACGTTTTGGCAAGTAACCACTTTGGGAATGGTGGCTCACTGGTGGACAGGTCCCGGAGCACCAACGCAGACCTCCTGTGCGCGCGCTTTAATGAGATGCAACCTATGATAACCCGGAACAACTCGATACAACAGCAGAATGGCGAACGGGGTAGTGGTGTCATTTGGGATTGGATCCCTTTCGAGACACCGGTCATTCCCGCGAAGGCGGGAATCCAGCCCTTCTGCGGGGCATTTCCAATGGCTTGCAGAGTGGATTCCCGCCTTCGCGGGAATGACCGCACTTGGGAGCGCCCATGTCTCGCAAATGACACCACCACCGCGAACGGTATGTCGAGGCTCGATGGAATTGTCCTTATCCAGGGCTTTGGGGTTGCTAACTAACGAAAGGCAATACAAGCAGTTCAATCCAAGCACGTGCTCATTGCAAAGTGGCTAAGTCAAAATGTCCGCGCGGCTTCACCGACTCATTTTGCCAATGCCCCAAACTGTGGCATTATAATTTCATAAGGCCACAAAGGGTGGTGCAAGCCTGAAAGACTCGCAAGTCATTAGAAAAATTTAAAAAAAACGCTTGACAAGGGTTCTCGATAACCATACTATCGGTGGAAATAAATGGATATAAGTGGAATTTAATGTAATTAAGAGGGCGTTCTTGGGTTGGAAGTGGTTTGGGGGCGGCATGTTTCGCGGCAACAATCCAGCTTCGGTGGACGACAAGGGCCGGCTTAAGATCCCGACAGCCTTTAAGGCTGACCTTGATGAAAAATATGGTCAGGACTTCTTTGTGACCAGCCTGGATGGCAAAGCGGTGCGGATTTACCCGCTTCCCGTATGGATCAAGATAGAAGAGAAGCTAGCTCCCTTGCCTTCGATGAATAGGGCCAAGAAGAAGTTCTTGGATAAAGCCAACTATTGGGGACAGATGGCCCGCGCCGACGCCCAGGGCCGCATTTTGATTCCCGCTCTTCTGCGCGAGTCCGCCGACATGCAGGGGGAAGTGGCGGTGATGGGCCACGAGGAGTATTTGGAAGTCGGGAAACTGGAACCCCTCCGCGAGGCCATGTCTGAGCCGTTCTCCGATGACGATATGAACGCGCTGGACAGTTTGGGAATCTGACGATCCGGGAATTGGGCTTGTCCAACGGTGATGGATGACGAGCAAAGCGGCAACACAAAACTACCGGGTGCGGCCGAGCCTTTGCGGCTCGTCCATATTCCAGTGCTCGTCCGCGAAACCCTTGATTTTCTCAACGTCCGGCCGGAAGGCAACTACATTGATGCGACGCTCGGGGCCGGGGGGCACGCGGAAGAAATTTTGAAGCGCCTGGAAAGCGGCAGGCTCTTGGGCCTGGATCGCGACCCGCGGGCGCTGGAAGCGGCTGGCAAGCGGCTGGCGAGTTTTGGCGAGAAGGTCATGATGCAGCACGGGAATTTTGCGCAAATCGATGCGTTGCACGCCGCCAGCGGGTTACCGCCCGTGGACGGAGTTATCGCCGACCTCGGTTTGAGTTCGATTCAGCTTGACGACGCTTCTCGCGGATTCAGTTTCAATCTGCCCGGTCCTCTTGATATGCGCATGGACACCGGCTCCGGAACCACCGCCGCGGATTTTGTGAACTACGCGGATGAGCGGGAGCTGGCAGACATTTTCTACAAGTTGGGGGAAGAGCGCCACTCGCGCCGAATTGCGCGAGCCATTGTGAAGGCCCGTCCGTATCGAGTAACCACCGAACTGGCGCAGGTGGTGACGCGAGCGATCCCCTCCCGGGCGGGCCTCCACCAAATTCACCCGGCGACGCGCAGTTTCATGGCGCTCCGCCTGGCGGTCAACGAGGAACGGGAAAATCTGGAGCAGTTCCTTGACAGGGTCCTGACGGTCCTCGGTCCGGGGGGGCGGGTCGTGATCCTGAGTTTTCACTCGCTGGAAGACCGGCCGGTCAAGCAGGCCTTCCGGCGCTGGCAGGACGAAGGCTGGGCGAGCATTTTGACGCGCAAAGTGGTTCGTCCGACCGAAGAAGAAGTGCAAATCAATCCGCGCGCACGCAGCGCCAAGTTGCGGGCGGTGGAAAAGCAGGGAACAGGGAACAGGGAATAGGGGACAGGGGCCGGGGATTGTTTTTCCCGCATTCCGTGCCCCGTGTTCCGAATCCCCGTACTTCCATGGCAACCGTAGCTCTCACATTACCGAAAACCAGACGGCGTCCGAGAAACGCCNNNCATTTCCAGTGCGTGCGGTACGGTTATCAGATTGAACAACTCAAGGCCGAATACGCGACGCTGGAAGAACAGAACCATCAGTTCCGGTTGGAGCAGGCGGCGCTCGCCGATCCGGAAAGGATCGACACGCTGGCGCGGACCCAGCTCGGGATGGTCTCGCCCGGCCCGCAACAACTGATTCGGGTGGGCGCGCCTGACCCGGCGCCAACCGCCTTGGACAGTCCGGAACTGGCACGCAACTTCTCCGCGGGAAGCGCGGACATTCCACACGAGCCATAGCCGCGATGCGCCGACGCAAGCCTGATTCTCGCACGGCGAAGCCGGATCGGTCTCGCCTTGAGAGGCGGCGACTGATCGTGGGTGTGCTCTGCTTTTTCTGGTTCGTTTTCATCGCCGGGCGCCTCTACTATCTTCAAGTCATTCAATATGCTGATTTTATGGGGCGCGCCCAGCGCCAGCAGCAGCGCACTATTGAAGTGGCGCCCAAGCGCGGCATCATCTTCGACCGGCAGATGCAACTTCTTGCGGGAAGCCTGGACGTGGAATCCATCTATGCCGTGCCCAGTGAGCTGACCGAGCCCAAAATGGTGGCTTCACTGATTGCCCCCGTCCTGAATGTGGATCAGGATGACCTCAACAACCATTTTCAAACCAACCATTCCTTCTGCTGGATCAAGCGCCGGGTCACCCCGGAGGAAGCCACACGCATTCGGGAATTGAACCTGAAGGGGATCTATTCCCAGCCGGAGTCCAAGCGCTTCTATCCCAATGGGGAATTGGCCGCGCAAGCCATCGGTTATGTCGGCCTGGATGACAAGGGCCTGGGGGGAATTGAATACGGCCTGAACGACAAAATCACGGGCAAGCCGGGGCGTGTGCTGCTGGTGTCTGATGCCCGCCGCCACACCATGCATAGCACTGATTGGGAGGGAGTTCCCGGCAAGAACGTGGTGCTGACGATTGACAACAAGATTCAATATGCTGCGGAGAAGGCCCTGGCGGAGCAGGTGGCTAACTCGCACGCCGCGGGCGGGGTGGCGATTGTGCAGAATCCCAATACGGGTGAAATTCTGGCCATTGCCAATCAGCCCACCTTTGACCCCAACAATGTCAACGCCACTCCTGCTGAGGCTCGCCTGAACCGCGCCGTGGGGTGGGTCTATGAGCCTGGGTCGACCTTCAAAGTCATCACCGTTTCTGCCGCGCTGGAGGAGAAGCTGACCACCCCGGATGAAATGATTGATTGCCAGGGTGGCAAGATGATGCTGGCGGGCCACACGATTCACGATGCCGAGCCCAACTACGTTCTGAGCGTTACCGATATGCTGGCCCATTCGAGCGACGTGGGTACCATCAAGCTGGCGCTTCGGCTCGGCAACGACCGGCTGTACCGCTACATCCGTGCCTTCGGCATCGGTTCTAAAACCGGAGTGGAATTGCCGGGCGAGGAACGCGGCCTGCTCCAGCCGCCCAGCCGCTGGTCAGGGATCTCCATTGGCGAGATGTCCATTGGGCAGGAAGCAGCCGTGACCCCCATCCAGATGATTACCATGTATTCGGCCATTGCCAATGGCGGAATCCTTTTCGAACCGCACAGCGTTCGCGACGTCTTCCTGGGAAATAACCATGAAGCCCTTTCTCCGGCCAAGGGGCACCGCGTGTTGAGCGAGCACACGGCCAAAATCATGCGCGATATTCTTACCGCAGTGGTTGACCGTGGCACCGGCAAGTCCGCGCAGTTGGGTGGGTATACCTCGGCCGGTAAGACCGGCACGGCGCAAAAGGTCGATGCCAATGGCACTTACAACCGTTCACTTTACGTTGGCTCATTCATTGGTTTTGCTCCCGCTACAAACCCGGCGGTGACCATTCTGGTGGTCATCGACTCACCGGTGGGGCAACATTACGGTGCGGAAGTGGCAGCTCCAGTATTCCGATCCATCGCAGAGCAGACTCTTGGATACTTGAACATTCCTCAAGACAATCCTTCCCGATGGCCTCAGATCGTGACCCCCAAACCTGTGAAGGCTCCAGACCAGAAACCGGACGTCTTTGCGGGATACCTTCCTTCGGGTCGGAATAGCATTGTGGGTGCCGCTTCTCCCGTAAAAACAGCATCCTTTACCACCGCGGTGCCCGTGGGGCCCGTGCAATCAGCTTCCCCCGATGGTGACTTTGGCAACAACACCGTGGTCCTGGGCGATGGCCCTCTGGTGACCGTGCCTGATTTTTCCGGTTGGGCGGCCCGGCGTGTTGCCCTGGAGTGCGAAAAACTGGGCCTTGACCTGAATGTGGTGGGCAGCGGCCTGGCAGCAGAACAGAACCCCGTGGCAGGCATCAAGGTGCCCGCGGGAACGAAGATCTGGGTACGAATGGCAAGATGAAGCTATCCAACCTACTTCGCGAGTTGCCGGTTCTGCACTCAGGTGCAGACGCTGAGGTGGAAGTCTCTTCGCTCGCTTACAACTCACGCGAGGTGCGGCCCGGAACCCTCTTCTTCGCCATCCACGGAGAAAAGGCTGACGGCCACGCCTACATTCCCCAGGCTCTGGAACGGGGCGCAGCTGCGGTGGTGAGTGAGCAGGCTGCCCCTCCAGAACTTGCTGGACGATGGATCCAGGTTGCCGCCATTCGCCGCGCCCTGGCGGATGCGGGCCGCATTATTCTGAATCACCCGGAGCAGAGCCTTCAACTCATCGGTATTACGGGCACCAACGGTAAAACAACCACGACTTACCTGGTGGAGAGCGTTCTTGCCGCGGCTGGAATCCTGAGCGGCGTCTTCGGCACGATTGAATACCGCATGGGCGGCAAAA
>PLWR01000066.1 GCA_003165615.1 Acidobacteriota bacterium
CATTATGCATGGCTCGATACGCCCCGTTGACTCGGCCCTAAAGACGCCGTAAGATGGCCACCGAAGGCGGGACGCTCACCATGATCGGCCGGACTGTTTCCCACTATCGCATTCTGGAAAAGCTTGGTGGCGGCGGCATGGGCGTCGTCTATCGGGCAGAGGACACCAACCTCCACCGTCACGTGGCATTGAAATTCCTCTCCGCAGAGTTCGCGAGCGATCGACAGGCGCTGGAGCGATTCCAGCGCGAGGCGCAGGCGGCCTCGGCGCTCGATCATCCCAACATCTGCACCATTCACGACATCGGTGAGCACGAAGGCCAGCCCTTCATCGTGATGCAATTCCTGGAAGGGCAGACGCTCCGGGCGCGCATCGGCAGCACGCCCCTCAAAACCGAGGAAGTGCTGGACCTCGCCCTGCAAGTTGCGGATGCGCTGGAGGCGGCCCACGCCAAGGGGATCGTACACCGGGACATCAAACCGGCGAACATCTTCGTGACTACGCGCGGCCAGGTGAAGATTCTCGACTTCGGGCTGGCCAAGCTGGCGCCGGCGGGACGGCGTGTACCAGAAGCCGTGGGAGTTTCGGCTTTGGCGACCGCCGCGGAGGAGCATCTCACCAGCCCCGGTGTGGCGATGGGCACGGTGGCCTACATGTCGCCCGAGCAGGCGCGCGGCGAAGAGCTCGACGCCCGCACCGACCTTTTCAGTTTCGGCGTGGTGCTCTACGAAATGGCCACGGGCCGCCAGGCTTTTCCCGGAACCACGTCGGCGCTTATCTTTGACGCGATTCTGCACAAGGCTCCCACCTCGCCGGTGCGATTGAATCCCGGCTGCCCGGCGGAATTGGAACGCATCCTCAACAAGGCCCTGGAGAAGGATCGCGAGATTCGGTATCAGCACGCGGCGGACCTGCGCGCCGACCTGAAGCGGCTGAAACGAGATTCGGGGTCGGGTCCAACTTCCCAGAGCGTGGCAGTGCAAGATGCCGTCCCATCCGTGATCGGCTCAACCGGCCGGAAATACTTCGCCTTGGCCGCCTGCGTGGCGCTTGTCGTAGGGGCGATCGCCGCTTATCACTTCTGGGCCCGGTCCAAAGGTTCGGCGGGCTCGGCGAAGCTTGTGCAAATCAGCCACTGGAACAAGCGGATGAGTGGCGCGAAGCTTTCGCCGGACGGCCACACCGTGGCGTTTGGCTCCCGGGTTGGGGGTATCGTGCAGGTCTTCGTGATGCTGACCTCGGGCGGCGAGCCGTTACAGTTGACGCGCGACGAGGGGGACAAGTACGTGAATAGCTTCGCGCCCGACGGGACGGAGATTTACTACGGGCGTACCCTGGGCCGGGACGAGGTATGGGCAGTACCCACCCTCGGGGGAACGCCGCGAAGGGTAGCCTCGGGCCAAGAGTTGGTACCCTCGCCGGATGGCAGTTCATTCTTCTATCTCAAGGTGGGGAGCAGCGCGATCTTTCGCGCCGGAAAATCCGGGCTGAGCGAAGAAACCGTATTCAGCTTCGATAATCCTCCCGCCTACCCGCTGTCACTCTTGCCTTATCCTGACGGTAACAACCTGCTGGTGTACTCGGCCCGAATCGGAGATGAGCAAGGACATTTCTTTGAACTGAATGTTCCCAGCCGTTCGGTTCGCGACTTGGGCACGGTTGCCGCAAGTCCGTTCGGTGCGGCATGGGCTGTGCCCGGAAAGACCTTGCTGCTCAGCCGGACGTTCAATGGAATCACGAACCTTTGGGAATACAGCTTGAATGACCACGTTCTGACGCAGATTACGTCCGGCCCCGGCCCCGATTATTCACCTATGCCGGACCCTGCCACCAAGGGGATTTACTACGTCAATGGCAAGGCGTCCGGATTTCTGACGGCCTACCACGTCCGCAGCAAGGAGTCCGTGGACATCGTTGCGGAGAACGCGACGCAACCCGTCATTTCCCGTGATGGAAAGCAGGTGATGTACATAAAGCTGCCAGGAGGCAACGATCCCTGGCGAGGCGACAGAAGCGAACTCTGGGTATCGGACCTCGATGGCACCCACCAAGTTAAGCTGGCCTCCTCGTCCGGGTCCCTGGAGACTTTGGACTGGTCTCACGACAGCACGCAGCTTGCCTTTGGGGATGGCGCCGGCGGAGCGCGCAAGGCTTTCATCGTGGGGGCAGACGGTCGCGGCCTTCGCCAGATCGCGCCCGTGGAAGGGCTGGTCAACTGGACCCTTTGGTCGACGGATGACAAATCCCTCTACTTGAGCAGCGTGGGGAGCCATGCATTATTCAGCCTTTGGAGAGCCAACGCTGATGGGTCGAATGTCCAAAAGCTCCTGGACGGCTGTTGCACTATGACCGACATTGCACCAGACGGGAAATATCTGCTGGGCACCCAAATGTTCGGCGCAGGCGTGGGTATTTATGAGATCTCTCTCCCTGACAACAAGTGCACCCTATTGCTGCCCGGCGTAACAACCTTCTTTTCTCGATTTGCACCCGATGGGAAGTCCTTCCTGTACGCGCTTCCATCCCGCAGCGAGGTCACCTTTTATCGCCAAGCCTGGTCGGACGGCAAAACCATCGGCAAACCCCAAATCGCGCTCAGGCTTCCCTTCGTTTTTGGACAAGATTACAACGGCAACGCCTACGACTTCTCGCGCGACCTTTCCACCGTCGTCTACGCCCGCCCGGGCGGGCAAGCCGAACTCTACCTCCTCAGCCAGCCGCAGTGAGCCCCTGGAAGCTAGATTGATGCTTGCTCCCATTGCGCTCGGATGCCGCACTCGTAACCTATGCTCAGTGGATATTCTGCTGGATTGGGCCCGAAACGCCTTTCCCCCAAGCAATCATGCAAACTCCCGGGAAGCGGGGGCGTCAGAGGTGGCACATCTGGAAGTGGGCCTTCCCCGGAACAATGGAAATGAGTTGCCGAAGACCCTCACCTCGAAGAGCCAGCCTGACCATGGCGCTTGACGGAGGGGTGTGCGGCGCGGTACGGTGGGGATGGCCGGAAAGGAGCACCCATGACGATCACTATTGACATCACCCCCGAGGTTAAGGCGGCGCTGGCGCGCCAGGCTGCCGCCGAGGGCCGTGAGGTCGAGTCCTATGCCGCCAGTCTG
>PLWR01000747.1 GCA_003165615.1 Acidobacteriota bacterium
GCAACCCGTCCCGCACCGGCAACTTCCCTTCGAGATACTCGCCAATAAAGAGCTGGGTGTTCTTGCAGGTCCACGTCATAAGAGCCACCCACACCGAGCGACGCCTTCATGCTGCGCCTGTCCAATAGAACTGGCGACCAAGGCGGCCTTCCACGCTTCCAACAGTGTTTTCGGAGCGCCAGGTTTTCCGTGCCGCAAATTACACAGAACATCAAGCCACACGCCTTATGCCACTATTATCGGGGTTCTGAAAGAAGGACTAAGCATACGGGTTTATTTTGGCCCCCGGTGAGTGGAAAGCAAACGATTCCATCACACCCTGAGGGTGCTGGGGACCACTCCGATAGCATTGACCTGTCTTCGGATGCCACACACGCGACCCGCCTTCAAAAGATGAGGACATGCGATTTACTTTCAATGGCATTTCAATTCTACACGGTCAATCTCTGAGCGACGCAAGAAAAGACCAGAGATGTGCATGATCCCCTTCCACGCTCCTTTTGCCCATACATTCACGTCATGTTCACAGGTTGTTGAACACAGAAGTGTGATATGGCCCCTGGTTTTCCCGTGGCTGGTGGCTCCCAGGTTTTGGGGAGTGTGAATTCCGGGGTCGCACCGTGGCGGGCACGATTGGTGCCAAATGTTTNNTGGTGTGCGCGGTAGGCAAGTCTTGGATGATTACCTATGGCGCTCGTGCTCTTCGTTCCAAATTGTTTGATATCGTTGACTTACCGTTGCCGCCGTGCTTTATTCACAGTCTCTGATGGGCTAACATTCATAAATTCCATACTTTGCATCGGTACCCCCGATCTTGGGAAACCCCCCAGATCTTGCACTCGATGATTGCGCTAAGTGTCGGATGCCAATGGGGTTAGTCGTTATCTTCGCGTTGGCTGAACTTAGCCGTCCCGGTCGCCTGGACAGTCCCGTCGCAGCCGTTTGACAGAAAAAATAGTTCGGTTTATCAAGTCTCTAGGATGGCAAGTGGGCAGGCAGGAGCTTACAACTCGTTTCTGTTTACAGGAGGGGAGTAATGCTTGAATACTGTGAGCGCGGCTCTACTGCACCACGAGAGTATCGTGAGAAAAAAGAGAGTGGCTATGGGACTGATCAGCCCGCACTAAGGAATCACAGGAGCTATCTGCTGGACCAGTTTTCGCCAAAGTGCGGGAGGGGTCGTAAAACATTTAGGTGAGGTGGGGGAAGACTCCCCAGATTTTCCATGATNNGAACGCTTGAAAGTTCCACTGTCCTGGGTCTTCGAGAAAACGCGGGCGCGTTGCAGAAATCAGATTCCGTGCTTGCGAATCGGGCGGTACGTTCGGTTTGATTGGAGGGCAGTGGTAACATGGCTCAGATCTGGGCGGATAGATGCAGGGGGGACAGATCTTCAAGAAAGGGCGAAGCTGGTCCCTGAGGTATCGCATGCCGATTCTGGAAAACGGCGAGATCGTGCAGAAGCAGGTCTGTAAGTGCCTTGCGCCGCTCGACAAGAAGTACAAGTCGAAGCGCGCCGTTGCCCCGCTCGCGTTGAAGTTTCTTCCGCCAGTCAACGCCGGAACTCTCCGCGCTGAAAGTACACAACTGGTGATGGATTTTGTCGAGAGCGTGTATTTCCCACACGCCAAAGAGAAAAAACGTCCGTCAACGTACAAGGGCTACAAGGACACTTTCAAATATCACCTTAACGGGCGCCTTGGTGATATTCGTATGCGGGACTTTCGGACTGTAATCGGGAAAAAGCTGCTCGCGGACATCTCGGCCGAAACCGAGCTTCCACATGAATCACTCAGGAGCGTCAAATCTTTTCTCTCAGGGGTTTTCAAACTCAATGCGCCCATTCCGATTCCACGTTCCGTCCTGCGCCAGGGTTTCGTTGAAGCCGGGCAGGAATGGATGTGGGGGAATTGGGGCGTGCGCTGGCCGATCCGGCGCGTCACCTTCGCGATCGAGAGCCGTGACACAGGCGGCGTCAAGCCGGTTGCCGTGTTCCGCTTCCTCAGCGAGGACTGGTCGCCCTGGATCGCGCTTCTGCGCATGCGCGAGCGCTGGCCGGAGTTGCGGTTCGGGATGAGAGGGGGGTATTTGCAGATGGGGATGAGCGAGGAGGTGGGTTCTGGTAATGCGGCGCTCATCACGGTCTCTCGATGGTGCTGGTGCTGCTGCTGGTGGTCGTCGTGATGGTGGTCATCGACGGCGGAGCGCGGCGTGAGGCTGGCGGACGCTTTTTTTCATCAGGAATTGTGACGGCAGGCCCGGACTGGCGATCATATATTTTATGTGACAAAACCCCCTTAGAGAGTGGGTTTTGTGCAAATAAATATTGACAGGGGCGCGCAAGTTTGATATTTTATTCATCAAAACCCCCTTTGTGAGGGGGTTTTGCGAGGAAGAATATCATGGACTCCACCGTCCGGACCTTAGGACCGCAGGAAAGCCGGGTTGTGCTTGCCCTTGCCGAACAGAAACGGCGTGAGGTGGGCCGGCCGGAGATTATCAAACTGCTGGGCGTCAGCGCCAAGGCGGCGGACAACGTGATTGAATCCCTGCGCCGGAAAGGCTGGCTGGAGCGGGCGAGCTGGGGCGAATATCTCGTCATCCCGCCCGACGAGGGACCCGATGCGATGGGTGAAACCAATCTGCTCGCGCTCGCGAGCCGTATCGCCGATCCCTACTATATCGGATACGGCAGCGCGGCTGGGCATTACGGGCTGACGACGCAACAACGCCGGGTGATCTTCGTTGTGACGCCGGTGCACCTACGGGGCAGGCGGGTGGGGGAGGGACGGGTGCGGGTCGTGAATCCCAAGCCTGCCAAATTCTTCGGATTCGGCCCTGTCGACGTATTCGGTTACAAGGTCATGATGTCCGACCGCGAAAAGACGGCGATCGACTGCATCGACCGCCCGGCGCTGGCAGGTGGCGTGGGAGAAGCCGCCTCCATCCTGGCAACGGCGAGCGGCCGTTTCGATTGGCCGAAGGCGGCAGATTACCTCGAACGGATCGATTCGACGGCTCTGGTCCGCCGGTTCGGCTGGGTGATGGATCACGTTAGGGCAGACATGCCCGCCGATATTCACGAACGGTTGCTCCGGCTCGCGGCGCGCGGCCCCCGGACATGGATGGGACCCAATCCCGCGCGCAAGGCGCAGGGCGCCATCGGCTATGACAAGACGTGGAATCTGTTCGTGAACGTGTCGGGCGAAGAGCTGCGCGAGAGCGCCGGGCTCGGCCGGCGAAAAGCGCTGAAGAAGGACGGGTAGGCATGCTCAGACTACCTGAGGTGCGGCGTTACTCCACTCAATCCGGTCTTCGCGATATGATGATCGCGGAAAAAGAAATCGTCCTGACCTTTCTGCTTCAGCTTCTCTCTGAGCGCGGCATTCTTGACCGGCTGGCCTTCAAGGGCGGCACCTGCCTGCGGAAAATGTTCATCGGAAGCCAGGGGCGGTTTTCAACTGATCTCGATTTCACCGCGCTTGAGGAGCACGATCACGAGGATGTGATCCTCGCCATGATGGGAGCCTTCGAGAAGGAATTCCATGGGATCAGGTTCCATATTCCTGACAACAGCTATTACGAGACCTTGGACGGTCAATCATGGGGCGTGAATCCGACGTATTCGCATGAATGGAATGGGGCAGGCGACAGCGAAATTAGACTTCAGATCAGCCGGCGCGAGACGCCAACGTTAGCGCCGGAGCGTCGGCCACAATGCGAACAGAGTTATTTCAGACTCTTGCCTTTCGGTCCCGCCGAAATCACCTGCCTGGCACTGCCCGAAATCCTGGCTGAAAAAATACGCGCCTGTTATCAGCGCAACAAGGCGCGCGACATCTATGATCTGGGCTTCTATGCGACGCGACCGCTGGATCAACCGCTGATCCGCCGGCTCGTAGTGCTGAAGCTCTGGCAGGCAGGCGACAAATTCGATCCTGATCGCCTCATGAGGAAATTCAAGGAAGGCATAGAATTCGATTGGGACGACCTACGCGACCTCGTGCGACGTACCGAAGAGATTAACCGCGAGAAAATCTGCGTCGCTTGCGCCGGAGGGTTCGGGTTTCTGGCTGAGCTGAGCCCCGAGGAACGGGCGCTCGCCAACGACTATCATCAGCGCGAGCAAGGGCTGTGGGACAGGTTGCGTACCGAGCTTGGAAGTAGCTAACGGAATATAGAAGACCTCGCCGAGAATTCGTTTCCCGGAGCAGCTGAGCAGCAAACGCCCCGGCGAAAACTCGTTATAGGATATCTCGTTGAACCGTGCCCACTTGGTATCAGAGAGAGCAAGGCCGGGTGCGAGGCGCGTGAACGATGAGCGATGACGAAACCGCAATCACTCTCGAAGAAATCTATCCGACTACTTTGAAATACCAGCCACACCGTGACAAGCACTGGCGAGTTATAGAGATCGAATCCGATTACATTCAGCGCATGCAATCCGGGCCTCTCTCAAACTGGCCAAAGGAGCCGCTGAAAGAGTGGATGTATCGACACGCACACCATATGGAAGACTACGCTTTTCTCGGTTTTGAAAGGTTCCGCTTTGAGTCAGAAGTATGGGAGGTGGGGCAGATTCCTGGGCGAGAAGCGTTTAGGGACGAGGGGTTCTGCGACGACTTTCAGAATGTCGAGACGCGCGCTGCTTTAAACAAGGATGACTGGCTCGCTCACTATATGCTGAGGGAAGGTACGTGGAATACGCCCATCGTGTTTTTGGACAATCGTGGTGTTGACGGATCTCTGCAAGAGATGCGGCTAAAGTCGCCCTATCATTTGCTCGAAGGTCACCGTCGGCTGTCGTTTCTTCAGGGGCTAAAGCGGCTGCACAAAGCCCGCCCTGAGCATTCTCTCTGGATCGTCCGCTTGCCATAAAAACAATCCTTAGCCATTCTGTTTTAGAGTGTGATAACGTCTTTATAACACTCTAAGGAGTCGTCGATGATGAACGTTAACATCACAGGCCTCGACAAACTCCAGCGTGACCTCAAGGATGCGCAGCGTGCGTTTGAATCCCTCGAAGGGACCATCGCCACCTTGAAGTTCAACCCCGACGATCCCCAAAGCGTCCAAGAGGCCATCCGGCAAATGGAAGCTGCCGTTGATAGCAAGACTGCCGCCTATCGCGGCAATGCCCTCGTCTCAAAGTTAGCCGAAGGGTTGAAAGGCAAGTATCGCGAAAAGATTCTCGAACGTGCCAACCGGTCGCAAAGGGCGGAAGCGATGACCTTAGCAATCTTCAGCCTCTACTATGGGACAATAACAGGAAGAAAGGCGATACCTATCCCTGAAATAGCACGGAACACCGCCACAACCCTCCATCTTCACGACGGCTATGCTCGCCGCGGTCACCCGCATTTATGATTTCCGCAACACGCGCGTGGCCCTCCAGGAGAAAGAAGTCACCGACGCGAAAGAGGCCAAGAAAAACGTCGTCGGTTGGATTACGGGCCTCAAGGCCTTAACGGAGGCACTCGCATGAACGATACCACGGCCATCACTGCGTCAATGCTTTATGACCTCGTGCATTGCCCGCACCGCGTATGGATGGATTTGTTTGAAGACCCGACAAAGCGCGACGCAGCAAGTCCATTCGTCCAGCTCCTTTGGGAGCGCGGCACCGCGCACGAGAATGAGGTTGTCGCGGGAATCAGCGGCACTCTTGTTGATCTCTCTCACTATCATGGCGATGAAAGAGAGCGGCAGACTCTTGCTGCAATGGATCGCGGTGATGAGCTAATTTACAGCGGACGAATCAGTCATGGTGACTTGCTGGGCGAACCGGATCTGTTGCGGAGGGACGGAACTGGCTATGTCGCTGGTGATATCAAGTCGGGAGCCGGCGAGGAAGGGGCAACCGACGAGAGCGAAGGGAAGCCGAAAAAGCACTATGCCGTGCAGCTTGCCCTATATACGGACGTTCTAGAACGACTGGGGCGCTCACCAGGACGCCGCGCATTCGTTTGGGACATTCACGGCAAGGAAGTTCTGTACGATTTCGAAGTGGAGGCCAGCGCCGGGAAGTCTCAACGGCTCTGGGATTACTATCGAGAGTGTCTCGATGAGGCGCGAGCGATTGTCAGCAGGACAAAGAAGACGTTACCTGCCTATGCCTCTGGCATCTGCAAAAACTGTCTATGGTACACAGCCTGCATTAACAAACTTGAAACCGCCAATGACCTCACTCTTATCCCAGAACTCGGTCGCTCAAAACGAGACGTGATGATCGACCGCGTCCACTCTATCCGAGAAATGGCGGATGCCAGCGTGGCCGATTTTATCAATGCTAAGAAGACGATTTTTCCAGGCATCGGCCCCGCGACTCTTGAGAAGTTCCATGCGCGCGCACAACTTTTAACTACCGGTGGCAAGCCTTATTTACGTGCGCCAGTGGTTATTCCCTCCGCCGCGCGCGAGTTGTTCTTCGATATTGAAGTCGATCCGATGCGGGACATCTGCTACCTGCACGGCTTCCTCGAACGCCACGCCGGTGAGAATGCCACGGAGCGATTTATATCTTTCTTTACGGAGGACCCAACCCAGGAGGCTGAGGAACGAGCCTTCGCAGACTCTGTTCGCTACATTACAACTTCTCAGCCTTGCATGGTCTACTATTACTCTAAGTATGAGCGCACGATTTATAGAATGCTCCGCAAGAAATATCCTCATGTCTGTACCGAAGCGGAGATTGAGGCCATCTTTGACCCAGTAAGGGCAATAGATCTATATTTCGATGTTGTTCTGAAAAGTACGGAGTGGCCGACGCGAGATTTCTCGATTAAGACTCTCGCCAAATATCTCGGCTATGCTTGGCACGATCCCCATCCTTCAGGTGCTGCGTCGATTGAGTGGTTCGATCGGTGGGTCAGGCAACGTGATCCCAGCGTACGGCGGCAGATTCTCGTTTACAACGAAGATGACTGCCGCGCCGCCCGCGTTTTGCTTGACGCCGTCAGAGGGCTTCCGCTAAAATTTCGAAAGGAGGCTTGATGGCATCCCCACCAGCATCAACGCCTGTCGAGCCAGTGCATTCTCCCTATCGTCGTGCTACGGACCTGTCACAGCGACTTGCTCCGGGCAAAATGCGTATCGGGTTTTTTCTTGGTGCGGGCTGTCCGCTCGCTGTACAAATCGATGTCGGAGGCAAGACTGAACCGCTGATTCCTGATCTCGCCGGCGTTACGAAGCTGGTCAAAAACTCTTTGGATAATGACAACGATTTGAAAGGCGCGGCTCAGACCGCTTGGGACCGCGTGACAGCGCGTGGAATCCTAGCCCCAACAGTCGAAGATGTGCTGGGCCACATTCGAACACTTAAGTCACTTTGTGGAAAAGGCGACATAGATGGGTTCTCCGACGATGTTCTCGGACGGCTCGACCGTGCTATCTGCGACAAGGTACGAGGAATCGTTAGCAAGGCGCTTCCCATAAGTGATACGCCGTATCACGTGCTTTCAAGTTGGATTCAGGCTATCCCTCGGGACAAACCAGTGGAAATCTTCACCACGAACTACGACCTGCTACTTGAACAGGCCTTAGAGGAACAGCGCGTGCCATACTTTGACGGCTTCATCGGCTCCGATAGTGCGTTTCTGGATCTTGAATCTATGGCTGACGACGATTTGCCTGCGCGCTGGGCACGCCTCTGGAAGATACACGGCTCCATCAATTGGTGGATGACCGCTAAGAAGAAAATTCGGCGGAGCCGCGACGCAGTCGAGGGTGAACAATTGCTGATCTACCCATCACATCTCAAATATGACCAGAGTCGCCAGATGCCATATTACGCCATGATTGATCGGCTTCGCGTGTTTTTGCGGTCGGACCAATGTGTACTTATAACGTGTGGCTATTCCTTCGGCGACGAGCATATAAACGCCTACATAGGCCAGGGGCTTTCAGGAAACCCTAATGCGGCATGTTTCGCGATGATGTACGGTGATCGCGTCAACTCGCCAAAGGTCGTTGAGCTTGCAAGGCGGTATGCGAACCTGACTCTGCTTGCCGCAGACGGCGGCGTTATCGGAACAGTTGAACATAACTGGGATAGCGACGTAAAGGACTCAGCAAACCCGGCATTGCAGATCGCTGTGGGAACGGACCTGCCCGATTGGCGGACCAAAGCGCCAGCGAAACAATGTAAATGGCTTCTCGGAGACTTCGCAGCATTCGGAAAGTTTTTGGCGCACCAGCTTTCCAGTCGTGGCATCGACCAAGGTGGGACAGATGCGTACTGATCCAACCCTCATAGGAACGGTTCAGGACGTGACTGGTACTGCGGTAAGTGTTTCGCTTGTTAGTGAAACCGCCACTGGGTTGAGCTTCTTCAAGGGTGAGTCATACAGGATTGGCCAGGTGGGCAGCTTCGTTCGAATTCCCCTCGGTTACACGTCCCTGTTTGGCATTGTCTCGCAGGTGGGTGCTGGGGCGGCACCAAGCGCAGAACAAGACAATCGCCCATGGGGTAATCAATGGCTAAAAGTGCAATTGGTTGGCGAACGAGGTCGGGAAGGAAGATTCGAGCGGGGTGTTTCGCAGCATCCCACGATCAATGACACGGTACACATCGTAACCGAGGAAGATCTCCGGGAGATATACGGACCCGGTGATCCTGTTGACTTTGTGGCTGTCGGACATTTGGCCAGCGCGGAGTCCATTCCGGCTCTTGTTGATATCAACAAGCTGGTAACGCGTCACTCTGCAGTGGTAGGCGCAACCGGTGCCGGCAAGTCTACCACTGTTGCCGGGCTGCTTGCGGCCCTTTCGAACCCGACCAGATACCCATCGGCCCGTATTGTTGTCTTGGACATCCATGGTGAGTACGCGAAAGCGCTGGCAGATCGGTCCACGGTATTTCGAATTGCCGCCTATGAGGATAAGGGCGAAAGACCCCTAAATATTCCATACTGGGCGCTCAGTTTTGACGAGCTCGTGAAGCTGGCTTTTGGAGGGCTCAATGACGAGTCACTAGCGGCCGTTGCTGACGCTGTCGTGGCGCTAAAACGTGAGTCGTTCGGTAACAAAGCTCGCGACGGGCTGAATATAGAGCAGATCACAGTAGACTCTCCAGTGCCTTTCTGTATTCACAAGCTCTGGTTCGATTTTCATCAACGGGAGCATCGTACTGTCATTCCCAAGCCGGGTGGTGCCGCTGATGAAGTAGAAGCCGCATACGTGCTCGGTACGAACGGTAAACCTGCCCAGCTCGGTGACGCGATGTCTGTAACGCCGCCCCAATACCGGACCGTAAAGACCACTGGCCCGGCAAATGAGCGAGTGCAATGGGGTCCTGACCCACTCGGCATGCGGCAGCAACTCGCGATTCTCGCCTCAAAACTACGAGATCCCCAGTTGGCATTCCTCTTCAATCCCGGAGAGTGGCGGCCAGAACTCAATGGCAACGTTTCCAAGGATCTCGACGCCCTGCTCGCGGATTGGATAGGAGGCGAATCGCCGATCGCAATTTTGGATTTGTCTGGCATTCCTTCATCAGCGCTCAATGAGCTCATCGGAGCCCTGCTGCGCATTCTGTACGACGCCATGTTTTGGGCCAGGAAACTGCCCGAAGGCGGCCGGGAGCGCCCTTTGATGTTTGTGCTAGAAGAAGCACATGCATATTTGGGCAAGGAACATAGTGGCGCAGCTTCAAGTGCGGTGCGACGTATTGCGAAAGAAGGCCGAAAGTATGGAGTAGGTATTATGATCGTGAGTCAGCGACCGTCGGAAATTGATCCAACCATTCTCTCGCAGTGCGGCACAATATTTGCTATGCGAATAGCAAATGAAATCGACCGTGGGCAGGTCGCTGGGACCGCGTCGGATAATCTAAAGGGCCTGTTTGAAATGCTGCCGATTTTACGCACGGGAGAGGCTATTATTGTCGGCGAAGCTGTGAGTCTGCCTATGCGGACTCTAATTGATCCACCCGACAAGAACCGATGGCCGGACAGCAGGGACCCACGAGTGGTCGTCCGTGGCGACCCCAACAAAGATGGATTTGAAAGCGAAGGCGGCTGGGCTGTTCCGAGATACCCAGAAGATTATGCAATTGTCATTCGGCAATGGCGCAAACAGAGCCCCGACTATGAACACCAGCCTAAGCCGGCCGTCCAAGGTATTGATCCCAAGCCAGGAGCAAATTCATGAGCTGGATTGCCACGCCCGAGTCATCTAATATCGCTGGTTTTGACTACATCAAAGAAAGGAAACTGCTGATCGTGGAGTTCAAAAATGGCGGACGATACAACTATTATGATGTGCCACAGGCCGTTTTTGAAAGAATGAAAGCGGCACCATCAAAAGGTCAGTTTCTCGCACAGAACGTCAAGGGTGCCTACCGATATGCCAGAGCTTAGATCCGCGACAAGCTTCACTGAATTTTTCACATTGAACGTCACGCTGAGCGCGTGATAATCCCGTCTATCGCGAAGGGGTTAGAGGGTAGTGTGCTTTATAATTCGTTTCTGAGACGCTCCCCGAATCAAACGCGGGATAAACTTCTCTTATGGATAAGTGCCAGTTTTCCGAGTTCTCTTACGGTTACTGCCTGACCGAAGACTTGATTGTGGGACAGGGCACGCCCTTAACGGCAGCACCTGTTTTCCCATCTTTGATTGAAGAAGGCCAGCCAGGAGTCGGATATGATGTGCGCTTTGACCGACCCGGTACGCCTTTGTTCTTGCAATTCAAGCTGGTGCATCAGATGGTGCGAGGAAACGCAAATGAAGCCAAAAGAGGGCACTTCCAGCCCCCCTTCTACCGTATGCATCTTCGGTCTCGCCTAATTTCAGATCAGCATCAATCCCTGCTATCCCTAGAGCAAGCTGGAAATGACGTCTTCTATGTGGCCCCAGGTTTCCACACAACTATGGAGCTGAACACCACCTACGCACAGCGTCGAGTCTGGGACCGAAGCTTCAGGATCAAGCCAGCCCTCATCGGCCCCTTCCCAGATGACCAGCCTCATCATGTGACCTTCCAACAGCCGAGTGGTACATGGCGCTTCTACTCGGACGAACCCTCCAAGGAAGGCCGCGCTCCAGAGACAGAAGAAATCGCTACATCACTACGAAGACGTATTGCTGAGCGTGGAGAGCGCAATCTGCGCGACCAAATAGGGGACTTGGATGTCAGTCTGCAGACCATTGTGAATGCACGCAATATAGAGCGCAACGAACGGGAACGCGTGGACATCCGCGAGTTAGGGGATCACGTTGATCCGCTTCGACGCGTAGCATACATTGCGCGCCAGTTCTTTGACTGCCAGATGCTCTTTGTGACCCTCCGGTAGGGGTTCATCCCTTGGGTGGATCGAGCTTCGTTGGTAACACGATGGTGAGCTGTCGCAGCGTCGTTGACACGGAACGGGCGCGGAGGCGAATCAGGATCAGTCGGATTATTCAGGAAAAAACGGCATCTGAAATTCCTTGCCCATTTCCTTGCCCAAAACGTTGCCGACTACGCCCGAATGATGCTGTTTTACCCTACTAATACCGCCGTAAACCGCTGAAAACACACCAACCCGAATCATGACCAACACATTAGGAAACCGTTGCTCTATCCNNCTCTATCCGTCTGAGCTACAGGCCCTTATTTTTCATAGAGTTAAGTCAGCAAGAAGTCGAAATTTGTTCTCTTTTCAAAACCGTTGTTCTACCCGTCCGATCTAAATACAAATAGCTTATTTTCTGTAACTTAGTTTGGATATCGACATTCTTTCTTTACCCATTCCTTGCCCAAAGTCCTTCATCGCCAGTCAAGACCTCCACGAAAACTCTACCAGCCTCCCGGTCTGCCGTCAAGCTTGAGACCCAGAACGCGACGCGAGAGATTGTCGAAGCGCAACGGACCGTGGCGCCGGCAAAGATCTGGAAATTAGAGCAGAGTTTCTGCCGCGTCCCCGTCGATCATCCTCTCAAAACACCGGTTTCCCTGGGACCGATGATCTTGGCTCCCTTTTAGGCCGTTGGTGGCAGGACTGCGCGCCTCGCGGATTCGGTCTGGGGAATGGTGGTACCCAGCAGCCCGACATGCGGAAACGGCCGGGGAATTGATGATTCCTTTTTTGCCAGTTGCCCGGTCGGGTAGGAAACATCCCGCGCTTCGGGGGCAACGAGATTATGGTCACGGAACGGACTCCCAACCAGCACGAGGCCTATCTACGCACCGCGCAGTATTAACGCCGTCATTTGGGTGCAGTCGGCAGTATTTTGGAAAGGATTTGGGCAAGGACTTTCCTCGGGCCGTAGGCCTGTCAGTGAAGAACTGAGAAACGGTGACTTCTACCTGTAACACCGCTAACGTGCCGGCCCTCCGGCTTCCTCGCTCACCAGAGCAAAACTGGTCGGTCGCCCGTGGCCACCGGGTTTCGACGTCGTTCCGGCCTGCCGACGGGCCCTGAGCTTGTGCTGCCACCAGTAGAACTGACTCTCTTTCAGCCGACGCTGCCGACAGAATTGCCGAATCGATATGCCCTCTGCGCCGCCTCACTGATGGTCCTCTGCCAATAACGTGCCTTCTCCGCGTCACCCTTTCCGCTGTCACTCATCCCACACCTCCGCGTTTGATTCATACATGCGCGCCCGACGCATGTCCTGGAGATCATCTGTCGGGGGGAGTATCAGACGTTAACTTCAATCGAGGAAGATGGGTTCACCGGACGGATACGTAATTCTTAATGTTCAGAAGTCTTATTTTGGGGACCTCGCGGAAGAGGGTAGTAACGTCCTTCTGAGTCCTCAGGCGTGGGCGATTTCAAGAGCGCGATCATGGCGATGCTGGAGGTTAGAGTCTGGCCTTGTCAACGCTTGGTTCCGAGCGGAAGTGCGCGTCCTCGTGCTGGCACTTTTTTGCCAGTTCGTTCAAGTCCTCCAGGGCTTTGCCGATCTCCCTCGTTCGGCTTGCCATCGATCAGCCGTTCGGTCCGACCAAGTTTGTTGCGCATTAAGTTCGCGCATCTTGCAACTGCTCGAACAACACTGTCCGCCGATCCCATGATTAGCTAATCGCGTTGAGCAAGATACGGGCATCCGAGTGCAACTACAGCTCGCCGACGGCGTATTTGAGTCGAAGACCGGCAATTACTGCGTCATAGACGGCATTCGCATTGTTGGTCTGACTGTTGACACGCAACGTCTCCGCGTCCAATACCTCCGTATAAGGAGCAAGGCCATTTACGTAACGGTCTCGCACGACGCGTACGTTTTCTTCCGCCTCGGCAATGGCAGATTGTGTGACATCTATCCGTTTGCGCGTCGTCTGAATATCTAGCCAGCTCTGGCGCACCTGTAAGCCGATCACCGAAGCGAGGTCGTTTCGCTGCTCGGACAGCGCCTTCGCTTGGAGTTCGATGGCACTTCCACGATTGCGAGCGGAACCGCCATCGAAGACGTTCCATTTGACCCCAAGGGCAACGACCCAATCCGCTTCGTGTGCTAGGTACCGATCTTGCAGATAATCGTAACCGCCGGAAAGACCCACCTGCGGAACAGTTTCTCTTCGCACAGCCACGGCCTGATTGCGTAGAGCGGCGATCTGACGATCCATCGCCTTCAACTCGTTACGCTGCGTCAAAGCTCGTTCGACCAGAACCGGCAACGTATCCTCTGTCGATTCGGGCGATATTTCATCCAGCACGACAGGCTGATCCAGCGCCCTTCCCAAAAGGCGATTATAAGCGGCATGCGCCAGATCCAGAGTGTTGGCAGCCTGCAAGACTTGTTGCCGCGCATCAAGCAACGCCACCTGAGAAGACAACTGAGCATTCTTGGCTGCCATGCCCTGTTGAAGCAGATTGTCCACGTCCTTAGCGTGTGCTTCCAAGGTGGTTTGATGGCTTTCGGCTACCTGTAGCCACCGGGAAGCACGCAGTACATTCACATAGGCTTCGGCCACACGCAGCCTCAAGTTTTGCTCAGAAGTGCTCTCGCCAAATTTGGCTGCTTGCAGCGAAGAGGAGGCAGCGGCAATGCCGTGCTCGATACGTCCCCCCGTGTAAATGGGCAACGTTGCTGTTGCGTTGTAGACGGCACCGTTCCGTTGCATGAGGGGAATCTGGAACGACTGACCTAGCAGATCTGCCTTGAGCGTCGGCAACTCGCTAAGAGCAACGTAATCCCCGCCCATTTCCAGAAAAGGCAGACGGGCGGTTTTCGCCGCCGCTAACTGTTTCCCTGCGGCAGCGGAATTGTCCCGCGAGGCCTTGAGGCCGTGATCAGCGGCCAGGGCAGCGGCCCACGCCTGTTCCAGAGTCTCTGCCGCGGCGGTGGTTGTCATCAGCGCCACCAGCAGGATCGCCAACGAGAATACGTTCGAAAACTTCTGTAAACGATAGTCATGCATCATCGTGTTTTGTCCTTCACCGTCGTTGCCTGTTCCACCAATCCTTCCTGCTCTCTCTTGAAGTGCAAGAAAAGGAGAGTCGGAATAACGATCAGGGTCAGTACTGTGGCCGCTACCGTACCGAAGATCAGTGAAATGCCCAAACCGCAGAACACTGGGTCGGTGAGCATTATCATGCTTCCGAAAACGATGGCCAGGGCGGTCAGCAGGATGGGACGCAGACGCACCGCGCCGGCTTCGAGGATCGCTTCTCTGAAACCCATACCTTGCCGCCGATAGTCCAGCACAAAATCGATAATGAGCAGCGAACTGCGCACCAAAACCCCGGTCAAGGCGATGATGCCGACCAGGGAGGTGCATGTGAACGCCTTGCCGAGAAGCCAGTGCCCGGGAAAGACACCAACCAGCCCAAGAGGAATTGCGGACATCGCAATGATGGGCAAAGTGAAGGATTGGTAATANNCAGGTCGCGATAGGAGTCCAGCATCAACCGCATCTCACCGCCCCACAGCAAGCTGTAGCCGTTGATAGTGTCCGGATCGGCCTTGTAGGGGCCCAAGTTACCGATGGCAAGCCGGCTGCCGTCGGGCAGCGCCATGGCATCCAGACGCCGGTTAAGGTCCAGCACCGCATAGACAGACGCGCTGCGGGCAAGTTCTCCACCCACGTAGGTGACCCGCTCATCGTCCTGCTGCTGAATGGGCCGGTCGGCCCAGGCCGGTATAGCCTGGACCAGTTCGGACAACGCCACCTGCTGCCCTTGCCGATTCGTTATCCTTCTTGCTGGTGAATAGCGATGGGGTAGTGCGTGAGGGCGGTGATGCCCTGCGCTTTCAGGTATTCCTGAAGGTTGTCACGACCTTCGGTTTCGACCACGTATAAATGATAAATGTGCCGGTAGCCGGCGACAGCAAAGGGCAGCTTAAGCGATGTGCCCTTCACGCCCTCATCGTACTGCTTGGCGAAGGCTCGGCGTCCATCGTTCCGGCTGTCGAGTTGCTTCAGCTTGACACTCAGGACAGCGGCGTGGAGTTCATCCAGGCGGCTATTGAAGCCCATACTATGAAAACTGTGCTTCAACGAGCCGTGGCTGCGCAGCGTACGGACGCTCTCGGCAATATCGGTTCGGTTCGTTACCACCGCACCGCCGTCGCCGAAGCAACCCAGGTTCTTCTGAATGATAAAGCTGGTGCACATGGCGTCTGAAAGCTCGCCAAGCGCGAAGTCCGTGCCGCGCGCACCCAATGCTTGCGCATTGTCCTCAACGACGAACAACTTGTGCCTCTTGGCGATTTCCACCACGGCGGGCATATCTGCGGGCTGGCCGTGGAGGTGCACCGGAACGATGGCCTTTGTCTTGGGTGTGATGGCCGACTCGATGAGGCTCGTATCGATGTTGCAAGTCTTCGATTCGCAGTCAACGAAAACGGCCGTGGCCCCGGCAATCCAAATGGCTTCAGCAGTGGCGAAGAAGGTGTTGGACGTCGTGATGACTTCGTCACCCGGTCCGATGCCGAGCGCCATGAAGACCAACCAGAGCGCGTCGGTGCCCGAGTTCACGCCCACTGCTTCCTTGGTGTTGCAGTACTCAGCAAGCTCCTTCTCAAACCGCTTGACCCTGGGGCCCATTACGTAACTGCCACTTTCCAGAACTTCGCGAATCGCCGCGTCAATCCCATCCTTTAGATCGTGATATTGCCGCACGTGGCCATAAAACCCTGCCTTAGCTGACGCCATAGCTTTTCCTCTTATATGATGGCTCTGAGTGAATTAAATAAGACAGGCTGAACCCCTGAAAGCGGTACCCTGGAGTCGTACGGGTATCGTATTGGTCTTTGCTCGCGCACAACATTCGCTTTCGTGCAACAAATGGCTCTTGAAATGACGACACGTCCCGCTGCGCTTGTATGCTTCCCGGCGCGAGGCGGCGGTCCTAACCCTTCCTCGAGAGAGTCTCCCAGCCGCGCCGCGAGAGGTCCCAGTAGATTGCACATCCCGCAAACACGTCGACGGCGAGGAAGAGAATCCCTGCCCTTGTCGGGCCGAATAGATATGCCTGCACCGATACTCCGTGAGTCCGCTGGCCGCTCAGAAGGCGTGCCCAGATTCATCATCCCCAACTTTGGCGACCATACTCACTGGGTGCCCGAGGGGTGCAACAGCGAACCCCTGACTTGCATCTTTGCCACCATAAAAAATCTGGAAGCTTCCACCGAATGAGGTTTCCCCTCCCCTAGGAATCCTATGCTGACTGAATCGCGCGTGCGCCGTCATTCCAGACGGCCTGGCATTTGTTGAAGTAGGAGTAATTTGCCATGTGCGCGGCAATGGCGGTGTTTTTCCCGTAAACCGCATCCTCCACCGAAGTCTGCCGCGTGCGCACCGACCCCATAAAGTTATTCATGTGGTCGATCTGGTAGGAGTAACCGGACGGCGCAGCGAAGCTTTCCGCGGATTCGATCAATGTGCACTTCCCCGGCAAAGGCGCAGGATTATCCTTGTGCCATTGTTGCAGGTACTCCGTTCTCAGCTTTAACGGCCACCCCAGAATCGAATAGCCTTCCGGTTGTGGTTCGGTGTTTTGCGGCGTAACGGTAAGGACGTCATTCTTGAGTTCCAGCGTCCCTTTCGTACCGTAGAAGTGCACCACGGCCGGCGATTCGTTATTCAGGTTGCAGCGGAGCGAGAGGCGGAAGCCAGGATATTCAAAGAGTGTCCAGATCAGGTCGGGCACCTCACGGTTTTCGGTCCAGCGGAAGGTACCTCCCATGCTCGCAGCGCGCAAGGGCGGTGCGGTGATGCCGGCGATATAGTGAATTCCCGTCAGCATGTGCACGTAGAGGTCGCCGGGCAAGCCCTCGCCGTAATCCCGGAAACACCGCCAACGGAAGAAACGGGTGGGATCGAAGGCACGCTTGGGTGCGTCTCCCAAGAACCGGTTCCAATCGATGGTCTGCTCGCTGGCGTCCGGCGGGATGGGATAAACCCATGCACCGCTGGCGTCATTGCGGTCAATACAGGCCTCGACGGCGGTGACTTGCCCCAGAGCGCCGCTTTCAAAAATCTCCTTGGCTTTCGCAAAAACAATCGAACTGCGACACTGGCTGCCCACCTGCACAATGCGGTTGTGCCTGCGCATTGCTTCGATCATCGTGAAGGCCTGATCCACCGTGTGCGACATGGGCTTTTCGCAGTAGACGTCCTTGCCCGCGGCGCAGGCCTCCTGAGTAATCCTCGCGTGCCAGTGGTCCGGCGTGGCCACCAGCACTGCATCCACATCGTTACGATCCAAGATGGCGCAGTAGTCCTTGGTGGTAAATATCTCTTTCTTCGCGTACTCCTTGGCGGCGGTCAGCCGGCCGTCGTAAAGATCGCAGACAGCAACGATCTCGGTGCCAGGGCAACGGAGCGCCGCCTGCATGATAGTGCAACCCTCCACACCCGTGCCGATGGAAGCGAAACGCACGCGATCACTGGGCGGCACGGCGCCGGGCGAGGCATGGAGAAGTTGGGGTAATAGTAGAGTGGTGTTCGGCGCAGCACCCAGGGTCGCAACCACTGCGCTGGCACCCATAAATTCTCGACGATTCATTTGATATCTTTCCATGAGAGCGAATCCTCCTCGAAGATTTCTTGCGATCAACTGGGGAAAGGCAAATGACCATGGAGCTTGCCAGAAATCCCGCTAGAGCAACAGGTCCTTCCCGATATGGCCAGCGGCAGGTTGTGAAGGCGCGGCTGCTCAAATGGCGCGAAGCCTGCTTGCCAGCAGCAGGAGTTGGCTGTATCCGGCAAGGATTTCGCACTCTCGGTCTCTTTGTCGTAGTCTCTCAGCCCGCGAGCATGCTGTTGAATTACAAAAACAAATGATTAGCCGCAAAAATCTCAACTCCATGGTGCCCCCGGGCGTCAAAGGAAGGAGTGGCGGAGCCGTTACCCAAGAACCTTCCCCCCGATCAGAATCCCCTCATAACCCGGGACCTCTCGGCCGCCGAGCCCCTTGCGTGAGTAAGACCTTACGTCGGCTGGCCCAACTTTCATATCGACTGCCTTCTGCCTCATCGTCCGCTTGCCCAGAAAGAGTATCGAGTCACGGTCCCCGCAAGCCAACCCCATGGCCGGTGCGACTTACAGGTATTTGAGCAATTCGTCCAAGGTCTTCTGCACCCCCACATAGGGGTCGCCAGGGCCCTCGAATTCGATCGAGTAGATTCCCTTGTAGGACGCTCTTTTCGAAGCCTGAATGGCCTTCGGGAAGTCGTAGCGCTTCTCTTCGCCGTCCGGCCCTATCTCGAGCCCCTTGGCGTGACAGACCACGTGCGCGAAAGGGAAAAGCATGGGCAGCCCCTTTTCCCGCGTGTCCTCGTCGGGGAAGTTACCAAAGTCCGGCAGCGTGCCAAAATTCGCTCCCACCAGCTTGGCAAGCGTGATGAGATCCGCGGGATGCTCGGAACCCACTCCGTTGTGATTTTCGACGATCACCATAATTCCCTTCGTCTTCCCGTAGGCGGCCAGCTGCCGGTAGGACTGTGCCGTGGGTGTGAGGTTCTTGGGATCCATCTTTCCCGGGTCGCAGCGCACGGACTTTGCGCCCAGTGTGGCCGCGACGTCGATCCACTTCTTGCAGGCATTCACCACGGTGTCGCGCACTTGCTTGCGCGGATCGGAGAGGCCGCCGTCCATTCCCAGTTCCTTGATATCGACGGGAATGTTGACGAGTTGGGAGCGCGTGCGCACGAGCGCACCTTTCAGTTCCTGCAAGTAGTCCGGTTCGCATGAGACGAAGTGCGGCGCGCAGAATTCGAAATGATGCACTTTGTATCTGTTGACGATCATTTCGGGAAAAGCGAGCAACTCCAGTAGGGGGCCGGGCAGGGTGAAGTTCTTCTGACGAGTGGTTTGGAAGTAGTTATGAAGACTCCAGGTCGAGATGGAAATCCGGTTGAGCTTGCTCGGGAGACTTACGGGCGCGGGATATGTCAGTGCATTTCCATTCAGTGCTGCGAGGGGCGGGGCACCGCCGAGCCATTGGCGCGCACCAGGCGCACCCACAGCAAGAAAACCCAAGAATTCACGACGAATCATACTTTCTCCATTCCGGCGAGGGCGGGCGTCTCAAGCTTCAGGCGCCTGGGTCATCGCGAATACCTTCAAACTTGGCCCCCACGACTTTCCCGGCGAACTCATAGATACCATGGGCCGTCGGTCGCGGATCTCGTGCCTTCGGATTAGTTTGCGGTATAGTTCCCGCTTCGAGCAAAACTGCGGCGATTAGGGAACCGCGTCCAGTGTCGGCTTCCCCTGCACACGCACGGTCACGATCTCATACGGGTTGACGTCAAACCTTACCCCCTTCTGCGCGACCGCGAGAGATTGCTGATTCTCCTCCATGGCGTTGCACCGCCAGGCGGATTGAATATCAAGAATCGGCGAGGTCACGCCGATTGTCGCTGCCAGCCCCGCGATTTCCAGGAACCGGAGGATATAACCGTTTTGATCCTCCGCCTGCTTCCACGTCAGCAGCACTACTCCGGGGTTATCCACATTCAGGAAACTGCCCTGAGCGGGACCGAGTGGCGCAGGCCGATTTACGGACTTGTCTTGATATTTGATCTCGTCGGTTTCCAGCGGGGTCAGAGCTTCCCATCCCATCCGTGTGAGGGTAGGGGCAACGATGCCAGAAGCACTGGTGATGACGTAGCGGAAGCTAAAATCGCCGCCTTGGCCGGCGACATAGTTCGTGTCCCAGTAGTTGTTCATGACATACGAAAAGATGGTTCCGCTGCGTTCACCGAATTCCAGCGGCCAGGTTCCCCGAACAATGTCTCCCAGCGCCACCAACGGCGCGTCTACAGGCACAATCGCCGCAGCAACGGCGCCTTGTTGCAGACCCACCCACTGCTGAATGGAAAACCACTCGCGCCCGCCGCCCGGCAGGAGGTCTTTAGCGGGGTCGATGTACCCATTCTGGAGGGCGTACTTAAACTGCGGGTGCTTTATGGCGAAAGGAAACGCGAAGTAGACGCCCTCTTTCCTATAGACCTTGTCCTTGCGCACGTGATCGACAATCTCAATGCGCTTCTGGTCCTTGGGAAGTATGATCTCTGACTCGATGCGTGGAGTGTTGACGCCAGAGCTTTCCAGCCAGGCCACGTCCGCGAACGGCAGGTTTGCTACGGAGTCAATTTTCCCGCTGGCCGCCCCGTGCGGCGTCAGTTGGGGAAGTGGCGTGACGATGCTGTAGTCGATGAGGCGGTTCGGCCCCTCGTCGGCTCCCGTGACGTACACATATTGGTTGAAACGGTAGGGACTGGAGCTATCCACCAACTCGCGTTTCAATTCCTTGTCAAAGATGCTGCGAATTGCCCCGCTCGCTGCATCCAGCTCCACCCGATAGTAACGATTCTCAAGGACGGAAGCCCCAGGCGTGGCCGGCGCCGGCGTTTCCGCTTTTGCCGCACGTAACTGGTAGCATCTATAACCCACCGCGGGGATGTCCGACGCCAGGAAGCGGACGTGCCGGAGGGATTTTCCGGTGTTAAGCACCTCCAGCGGAATCGCCTGATGGGTGGAGAGATCAACGATCTCCAAGCCATTGTCGAGGTCGGTTTCCACCAGGCTCGAGCGCTGCCAATTCAGAGAATTGAAAACGATGAGGGTCCCGGATCCATCCGGAATCCTATCCGCCAAGGCCGACATGGTTCGTTCGAGGACGTGGTTCACCAGCCTTCGGGCATCGGTCGAGCGCGCATCCTTCACATCGCGCTGCTTCACGCTTTCATTGCTTTGCGGGTCGGTGATTCCTCGGTCAGCTTCCCAGGTGTGTTCATTCGCGAGGAGAAGATTCCGCCAAAGCGCGCTGAGAGCGGTCTGCTCCGGTTGGAGGTGCGGATTCGCCAGCGCGCTGATGCTGGACAATTTCTCGGCGGAGAGAGCGCGGTACTCATTCTGCCGCGCCATCGCGGTGTGCAGCGCATCGGAGCCCGCGCCATCCTCCCAATAGGGAACGCCATCGCCGCGCAGCACCGGCACGGCGTCGCCCATCTGCCGGGCCACGTAGTCCATGGCATCACCCACTCCAGAAATGTGGATCTTCGGGTAGGTGTATAGCTTGTTCCATGCCGGGAAGTCCCCCACCTGATCGGGGTTCAGGTCCGTGTTTTCCCACTGCGTACCGAAAACGATAACGCCGTCGGATTTATAATCAGGCCGGGTATAACTCTGAAGAAAAATGGGGAGCGAATCACGCAGGGCGGGAAGCCTGGGCGGAAGCCCGAACATGATGCGTGACTGGTGATAGCTGAGTGACGACCAGGTCAGAATCCGCTTACCGTCAGGCCCTTCCCAATACCAGGGTGATTTCTCATTCATGCGGCTGAGCATGATGAAGGGGCCGCGATAGCCATTGCTGGCATGAAGGAAGTACTTCAACCCTACCGCGGCGAGAATGGAGGGATAGGACCCCGTGTAGGAAGGCACGTCGGAGATATTGGCGTACGTAAACGATCCGCCATGCTCATGGTTGAATTGAAACCCGCCATAAAGCGAACGGATGAGCGTTTCCACGTTGGGTAGGCCCGTGAGGAGGTTGGCGTATTGGGGTGGAACGATAATCCGCCCCTGGCGGACAAGCTCCAGGAACTCCTCGCGGTCCTCTTCGCTGCGGTTGGCGAGGAATTGCTCCGCGCTCCAATATCCATCGAGGCTGAAACGAAAATCCGGCTCGCGGCGCGCAATCGCCATGGCTTCGTCGATGGCTCGGCTTTGCACCTCGGCGACTTTGCCCTGATAGTCCGAATAGCCGATATCAAGATGCTCGTGCGGGACCACAAAAACGTTCCACTTTTTCCCGGGAACCAGCTTCTGGGGGAAATCATGGGAGCGTCCGTTCCACTCGACCTTAACGTCCGCCAGCGACTCCGTCGCGAACTCTGGAACCTCAAAATCCAAGCGCTGCTCGCCGAAATCACGGTCGCTCACAAGCGGAGCAGTGAATTTCTGATTTCCTACCACCAGGGTTATGCGTCCGTGTTTCGCCAGTTCGCCGAGGCGCAGGTCAACCTCAATGACTTCCACCTGCTTGCCATCCTTCGATTGGTAGAAGATTGTTGGAGTAACATTCGCGGTGATTTGAGTCGGCTGGAATCGGCCCCCGGCATTCTGCTCCAACCTGAGCGCGTCAAAGTAAATGCCGGAGTTGCCGAGCACCATGACGGCGCCTTCGGAATCATCACGAGCATCCGGGTTGTCCGAGGCCGTGAGCACCAGTTCATTCGCGCCGGGTTTCAGGTAACTCGCCGGGAAGTCAAAAGCGATCGTGGCCGTGGAATAACGGGGCGCAAACACGCTGCCCAGGTCCCCCGCGTCGTAATTCAACGTGGGATGTTGGTAAAACCAGCCGTGGCGCCCATTGATGCTTACGTCGAGCACCGGGACGCGTGGACTGTAAGCGAGAAGCGCCGCGGTGAAAGTGTAGACGCCGCGCGGTGGGCCGGAAAGAGAGAATTTAATCGTGAACGGATGCGCCCGGTGGCCAGCCTTGCCATTGGATGAACCTGGCTGAAACGCCAGCCAGTTCTTACCAGGCTGACTCTTGCCGATAATATACACGGGATCGTCAGCCGGGTTGCTGTAGTCAAGCGGGCCACCCCGCGTAGGGCTGACGCCGGAAGCGAACTCTCGGGATGATTTATCAAAATCTCCGATTTGCCAGATAGTGGTGGAAGCGGCGCGGGAGTTTAGAGCGCAAGCGAATATGCAGACGACCGGAAGCCATCGGATTTGTGAGCGCATGAAACCGCCTTTAGTCGTCAGGGCCGTAAAAGCTCGGAGCCCTACTCTTCGTCGAGCGCGATGACCCGACCGCTTTCCGCCGATTGTCGGGATGCGGTCATTACCCGCATGACCTGGCAGGTCTCTTCCGGGAGGCAGAGGTGAGGCGGCCGGCGATCCGCAACACACGACACAAAGTACCGAAGCTGGGCGGTGAACATATCTGCGTCGGGCGCCGTGAGGTCGATCACGGTGCCGTCGCTTTTGTACCACCGGAAGATGTGCGATGCCTGTTCGCGCTCCTGAATGTTGGCACCAACGCGGAAGGTGTATTCCAGCGCCCCTTCGCTACCGAGAACGCGAATACCTGTGGTGAAGGGCATCGACTCCGGCATCATGTAACTCGCCTCGATGCAGGCCTGTGCCTGGGGGTACGTCAACGTCGTATGCACGTGATCCCAGCTTTTTGTCGGCGCCTGGATTCCGACGGTGTACACGCCTTGCGGACGTCCCAGAATCCAATGGATGAAATCCACGTCATGGATTTGCAGGTCAAGCAGGCAACCGCCGCTCTTCGCCGGGTCGCGAAACCAGTCGCTCCAGGGTGGGTACTTCCCGAGCCGCCAGGCGGTGACGGAACGGACAGAGCCCACATCGCCCGCCTCGATCATTTCCTGAATGCGCGCATACTGCGGCCAGAAGCGTAGGATGTGTGCAACCATGAGTATGCGGCCGTGGACCCGGGCCGCCTCAAGCATGCGATGTGCCGAAGTGGCATCAAGCGCCATGGCCTTCTCACACAGGATGTGGAGGCCGCGCTCGGCGGCTTCCACCGTGGCGACCTCGTGCAGATGGGTAGGAAGGCAAATGATGACGGCATGAAGCCGGTCGTCAAGAAAAAGTTCCTGGTAGGTGGGGTAAACCTGCAAGCCGGGGAACGTATCACGGAGCTCTGCCGCCTCTTGGGTAGCCACCGCCAAGACCTGAGCGCCCGGAACCTCTCGGGCCGCCTTCAGATGGATCCGCCCGATGTACCCCATGCCCGCGATTCCCAAGTTGATCATGTGCTATCCAACCCTGTGCACCGCGGCCGGCTCGAAATCCAGGCGATGCGCGTGAATCTTCTCAATGGCGCTGACAATGTCGTCCATGTCTGCCTGCTCGGCCAAGAGCAACCGATGCTCCAACCACACCGCTTCGCGGCAGATCCTTTCCGACACCGGGCAAAGTGCGGCGAAGGACACGTAATCGAGCGGTTTTCCATAATGCCCACACGTGACGGGGCAACCATGTGGGTAGAATGCCTGGTTTACGAACATGGGATTTTTGTAAAGTGGGTCGACGTACCCGCCAAAGCAGGGGATTCCTTCCTTTTCCAAGGCAAGAAGGAAATCCTGGCGGGTTACGCCGAATTCCGCCTCATGGAAGCGGAATGGGTAAATGTGGAAGGAAGGCTTGGTAGCAAAATCGCGCACGACAACCGGCCGAATGCCGGGGAAACTCGCCAGACGCTGGGTCAGATAGAGCGCGTTCTGTCTTCGCCGCGCATTCTGGTCATCGATGCGTTTGAGCTGCTCCAGGAGAATCGCACCCTGGAATTCCGTGAGGCGATAATTCCAGCCCAACCAGTGATGCTCGTACCAGGGCCTTCCCACCTTGCGTCCAGCCCAGATAAGCGCCTCGCACATCATGGCGAGGTCGCGATCGTTGGTGGTGATCAGCCCGCCTTCGCCCGCCGTCATGTTTTTCGAAGCCTGGAAGCTGAAGGTGCCAGCGTTGCCGATGCTCCCCAGGCCCCGATCTTTCCAGGTGGCGCCGTGGGCGTGCGCGGCGTCTTCGACGACGACGAGATTATGGCGCTGGGCGATCCCTTGCAAGGCTTCCATGTCGGCCGCGAGACCCGCGAAGTGCACGGGGAGGATCGCCTTGGTGTTCGGCGTGATAGCTTCTTCAACTCGCCGCGGATCGATGTTGAAGGTGTCTTCCTCAATGTCGACGAAGATGGGGATGGCGTTGAGCATCAGAACCGACGATGCCGTGGCGATAAACGTGTATGCGGGAACGATGACCTCATCGCCCGGTCCGATGCCCAAAGCCTTTAGAGCGACCTCGATGGCGGCGGTGCCGTTGGCGCAGGCGATGCCGTATTTCGCCGTCTGCAAGTGCGCGAAGGCTTCTTGAAACTCTGCCACGCGCGAGCGCGGCTGCCCTGGTTCCGGGTCGCGCATCTCCACGCCTTCGCCGTATGAATAGCGCCACCACTTGCCGCTGCGCAGCACGCCCAGCAACGCGCGTTCTTCCCTTTCGTCAAAGACCGGCCACGAGGGAAAAGGCTTGGTCCGTATGGGGGTGCCTCCAAGGATTGCCAATTGACTCATGAGATTCTCCGATCATCCGCGGCGCTGACTGATATTAGATTCCGGATGCCCTATGGGGCTCCTAACTTGAGCTCCTTGATCCTCAGGCGACTTCGTTAAGCGGCAATTCGCGCAAACCTGACATGAGTGGTACAGGCTCAATCATGAATCGCGGTGGCCGGAAAGCGGGGATCTCGAAGTGTTTGTCAAACACCAGTAACCCCATTCCAAGAAGGCCGGGTTCACTTGCCACCTTTGCGAAACGTATTGAGAGGCGTTCGACGGAATTGCTCAGCGCTTGCCGTTTGATCACTTGCGTGATCTGGTCGAGCAGCCCGTCTCCCGCGGTTTCCAGACGCTTATCAAGAACAACGATGGCCGGATTGAAGAGGTTAACGAGGTTTGCTAAACCCCGGCCCAGGTAGTTGCCAAGTTCAGCGACAATGTTGCCGCAGATCTTGTCTCCCGCACTCGCAGCCTGTAGAACCATCCAGGCCGTCAGGTTCTTTTCGTCGAGTCCGGCGAGGGAAAGCACTTGTGAATTCGCTCCCTCACGGAGTGCTTTGCGAATCCGCGCCACGAGTGCGTTCGCCGCAACGACCGCCTCAAGACATCCGATGCTTCCGCACTTGCAAGCCGGACCACCCTCCACGGCATGGGTGTGTCCGAACTCGCCAACAGCGCAATCCTGACCATACAAGAGACGACCGTCGATGATGATGCCGGCACCAATCCCGACGCCGTAGTCAACATAGATCATGTTTTCGCACTTGTCTCCGGCCCCGAGCATCCGTTCCGCGACGGTCTTGGCGCGAGTCTTGCTCTCTACCACCGTCGGGCTCTTAAACTCCCGTTCGAAGGTCTCCTTCAAGGGAACTTCTCTCCAAAATTCAATCGTCGACGAAGTCGCGGTCACACCCCGACGGCTATCGACCAGCCCTGGATCCGCAATCCCTATGCCCAGAACGGACTCCTTGCGAATGTTCGTTCCGCGGATCAGCCTTCGAACGCACGTTTGCAATTGCTTCAAAAGTCCTTCCACTCCTCCGGCCAAATTGGTAGGCTCTTTAATGATTTCCCGAATGCGAAGCTGGATGTCGAGCACCCCGGCGACAACCGTGTTCTCGTCGAACTCCAGCGCCACCGCGGAACCATATTCGCTATTCAGCGTGAGCAGAACTTGCTTGCGGCCCATGGGATTGTTGGAAAGGCCCGCTTCAATAACCCGCCCCTCTTCCAGCAACTCCCGCACGAGGTCAGAGATGGTGGTCTTCCGGAACTCCGTCAATTCGTGAATCTGCACGCGGGACACAGGGCCGAAGCGCCGAATAACTGCTTCGATGGTGAGCTTGTCATGTTCTTTCTTCTTACCGACGTGTTTCATAAGAATGTTACTCCAAGCCGGCTCCATGGAAAGGCGATGAATCCCTCGCGAGGGTAGCCTGCCTCGCGCGGAGCGCATGTAACGTGTTCGGTATTTCTACCAAGCCCGTTATCGTATCTTGAGTCTTCGCCCCGAGCAAATAAGAACGGAAAAGCCTGATAAGCCGGCGGGAACACGCGGGACATCACACGGAGGCTGTTGTTAGGCATGTCCTGACCACTTTCACGTCAACTTGCGGCGATTAACACTGCGGGATCATAGACAGAACGGGGAACCATGTCAAGATGAAAATAACTTAATGATATTAAATAGACATATTTTTGTAAAATTCTGGATATAAAAATATGTTTTCGATAAAAAGTGCTTGACATCGCATTTTGAAACCGCTATCGTCTGGCGCATCAATTGGCAGTTTATCTGGAGAGAAGTCGAACAATGGACTCCTTGCTAGCTGGGGAATTACTACCACAAGTGGGAATGATCACCACGGCCAAGGTGCTGCCTGGGTCTCCCCGGCGATGCTCCTGGGAAAGAAACGGGAACCGCACCGGAGCGCGGAAGGCATTCGGGGAATCCAGCGGCACAGCGGGGAGCAGCGCCGCGCAAAGCGCGCCAGGCAGAGGGTCGCGAGCGGGGCCCAACCCCCTCGGGTGGCAGCACCGAATAGCAGTTCTCCTGTCATCATCCGACCCTTACACTCTTTCCGTTAATGAACCTAATTCGGCCACCGGCCGTTCTTCACCAGCAGAACCTGAATGTACGCGGTGTTTCACTTTTCTCACTGTGCTTGGGGTCAGCCGTAAGGCGCCATTCGCGGCGATATAAAAGCACCCCCAAGATTTCGTCTTTGCAGGTTTCGGGATTGGGTCAACCAACGGCAGCGCAAGATGGGGGAGATCTTCCCCACAAGGAGGATGTATGCGGAATCAATCGTTTTTGCGACTCAGGATGTTGCCTCTCGGCATCCTGTTGTTCCTCGCGGGATTCGCGGGGCTTGGAATTGCCCAGCGCTCCACCACATCATTGAGTGGCACAGTCACAGACTCTTCGGGCGCTCTAGTCCCTAATGCCAAAGTTGAGATTATCTCGGTGGCAGAGGGATTTGCCCGAACGGATAAAACAAATGCTGCAGGAGAATACCTGTTTCCTGACCTAACTCCGGGTGCCTATGACATCTCGGTGGAAGTTCAGGGGTTCAAGAAGTCATTGGTAAGTGGGATCAAACTATACGTCGGCCAGCCGGTCACCCAGGACTTCCACCTGGAGGTCGGGACCGTCGCGCAGTCGGTGACGGTGGCGGGCACGCCACCCTTGCTAAACCAGACGACGGCCGTTGTTGGAACGGTTATCGAGAGCACTCTCATCACCGCCCTTCCGCTCAACGGCCGCAACTTTATGGAACTTCCTCGCCTGTCGCCAGGAGCGAGCTCGGATGTGAACCGAAATACATTTGACTCCGTCCAGATCAATCCGACGGCGCAAAGCTTCAATGTGAACGGGCAGCGAGGCGACTATAATCAGGTAACTCTGGATGACACGCTGATCACGGAGTGGCAACACGGCAGCAATACTTTTTCCCCCAGTGTGGACGCGGTGCAGGAATTTCAAGTGTCGACCAGCAACTATTCCGCCGCCGAAGGATCGGAGTCAGCGGCGCATGTGAACCTGGTCACCAAGTCTGGAACCAATTCCTTGCACGGCGATGCTTATGAATTCCTTCGCAACGGCGCGCTGGACTCCAGATACTGGTACGCGCCGACCCTCCCACCTTTCCGCCGGAACCAGTTTGGAGGAACGGTGGGGGGACCTTTGGATATTCCGAAACTCTATGACGGTAAGGATAAGACGTTCTTCTTTGCTTCTTACGAGGGGTTTCGCCAGTGGCAGGGGATTCCAGTTACCGGTCTGTTCCCCACGTCCGCCCAACTTGAAGGCGATCTATCCACGGTCGCCACACCCGATAACCCGGTGATCGACCCCACGACGGGAGCGGGCTTCCAAGGGAACATAGTCCCACAGAATCGTGTGCCGACTCATTTGCTGAATTTTCTCCAAAATGGAATTGGTAAGGGTCCGTGGCTTCCCCTGCCCAATACATCAACGCCATCGGGGGCGTATAACTATCAAAGTTCGAGCCCCGACCTGTTCAACAACGACCAGTTCATGACGAGGATTGACCAGAGGGTTGGCAACAAGACTTTCTTGTACGGACGATATGCATTCAATAATGCCGCCCTGACAAATCCGAATCTGAATCCCAACTGGCAGTACATCCAGACAAACCGGACAAATTCAGTAGCATTCCACGAGTCTACACAGCTCAAGCCGAATCTGTTCTGGGATATTACGTTCGGTTGGTCAAGATTTCACCAGAATGAGTACTACACCACGGCCTATAAGAATGATGTCGTCAGTGAACTGGGAATTAAAGGGCTGTCGACGCTTGGCGCCGCCTGGGGAGCTCCAAGTTGGGGCGTGACGGGCTATAGCAGTTTTGGGGAAGTCGGCTCGGCGCCGCGCGGATGGAAGCCCAACGTTATCGAGTTCCACCCCGGATTCAGTTGGATTGCGGGCAAACACTCTATAAAGTACGGGATGGATTTCTACCGCGTTCTGCACACCTTCCCCGAAGCTCTCGTTCCCGACGGATCTTTTGGGTTCAACGGACAGTTCACCAATTATCCTCTAGCTGACTTCCTTTTGGGCCTTCCTGACTCTGTCGATGTCTCCACCACGCCCTTCGATGGCCAATACCGTTACACCATGCTGGACGGGTATTTCAATGACGACTGGAAGGTAACTCCCCATCTGGTCCTTAATCTGGGGCTGCGTTATGAGTGGAAGGGCACACCTTATTCGGCCAATCACAGTGCCTCGGACCTCTATTTGGGACCGAATAATGCCGCTCCGCAGCTTTATACTTCCCAAAATTTCGGACCGATCACCTTCGATGGGGTAAAACAGGCCCTTCTCCCGGGAGTGTCCTCTGTAACCGCCGAGAGCCTGGGATTACCGGACTCTCTGATCCGTCGCGACGACAGGAACATCGGACCTCGGTTCGGTTTTGCGTACTCCCTTCCGAAGCTCTCCAACACGGTACTCCGCGGTGGATATGGGTACTTCTTCCAACGGGACACGGACAATGCTTACGTTGATCTGGATCTGAATCCGCCTTTTATTTACAGCGCCATCTACTCATTGAATTCGTCGAACATCAATCAGTTTAACTGGTTCGATCCAACCAACGGGGCGTCCTTGAATTTACTTGGATATTACTGTTTGAATCCCGCTTACAGAACTCCCCGGACCCAGCAATGGAACCTGACCATGGAGCATACACACTGGGGCTCGCTCTTCTCTTTGGCGTATGTCGGCAATGTCTCTGAGCACCTACCTTCTTTTGAAGAGCCGAACCAAGCCCGGCCCGGCCCGGGGTCCTTCGCGTCGCGTGAGCGCTGGCCCAACTCACCATTTTTCTTCTGGCAAAGCTGGAACGGAATTTCCAATTACAATGGCCTCCAGGCAAAGTTCCAAAAGACCTTCGCGCACGGATTTACCTTGCTTTCAGGATTTACCTGGAGCAAGGCGCTGGACAACACCGATGGGACCTTTGTGGGTGAGGGCGCAGGCGGGAGCGCATCAATTCAGGACAGTTACAATTCGTCCATGAATTACGGCTTATCTACCCAAGACGCTCCGAAGCGGTTCTTCATCGCCTATCTTTACGAACTGCCGGTTGGTCGCGGGAAACTACTCCTAAATCAGGGGGGTGCTGCCGCCGCTGTGCTGGGAGGCTGGCAGGTCAACGGCATCACAACCGCTCAATCGGGAAACCCCGTCTATGTTCAGCAGGCCTGCAATCGCGCCAACACCAATGGGGGATCAATGAGGCCGGACTTGTTGCACAATCCTAATGACTTGCCGGGAGGGCGGTCACATGCCGCAGAAGAGAACGAATGGTTTGATACTTCGGCGTTTGTGAACGTCTGTCCTGGAGCCAATGGTCCATTCAGTTGGGGGGATGCCGGGCGAAACCTCGTGCGAGGCCCTGGAATCCAGGATTGGGACTTTGGTGTGGCGAAAAATATACCCCTTGGAGCAGAATCACGGCGCCTTGAGTTCAGGGCCGAATTCTTCAATCTCCTTAACCATCCCATCTTCAGCCAACCCGGTTCGGTGGCAGGCACGTCATCATTCGGGGTAATCTATGGTACATCAGTAGATCCCCGACAAATTCAGTTTGCCTTGAAGCTGAACTTCTAGGCGATGGTTGGCGAATACAACAAACTCCCCGCATCCTGGCCCGTCGGGAGGTTCCGATTATCCGAACCTCCCGACGGCGCCCGGGTGCCAGACCTCGCGATCTGATACCATAGGGAATCAAGATGACAAAACGATTGCCTGTCATTGCCTTCCTGGCTTGTTTTTTTGGAATATCTGCGGCCTTCTGCCAGGACAAGATGATGCCCGGGGAGTTCGGCCCGGATGCCGGACGGGCAATGAAAGCCAATACTGACGTTCTGGGAGAGGAGGTCATGGCCTCCGGGGAGCCGTCGTTCAGCCGCGTCGAAAATTACTTCCCTGCCATGAAACGGCCGCGCGCCATCGTCGGCGTGAAAGACCACCCGGATTTCATCGGGGTCGCCTGGGACGGGACGCTGGAGCTTGGCAAAGGTCCACCAGGAACATTCGGGAGGGTACAGATTTCGTTTCACCTGGGGGATCCGCCCTCGCCCTACAGCGGTGAGGGCGAGGTCACCCGTTCACTGCTCGGAGGCTATTTGCCAGTTATTCAGACCAAGTGGCAGTTTGATGGCCTCCTGTATGAAGAGACTGTCTTGGGCCATTCTCAGAACCTGAGCCCTGATGAACCGCTCTGGGCTTACGTCAGGCTCCAGGTAACCAATCCTCGGGAGCAGGAGTCGAGTGTTCGTATCACAGTCTATTCCACACCTGCTCTCGGAGGACCAGTCCCCTCATATTCAGCACGAATCCCGGCCCACCAGGAGCATGATTTCTATTTCAAAACGCCTAACACCGTGGACCCGCAGCACCTTGTTTTTCCCATTGGCGCGGCGGAGTTCGACCAAGCCCTTAACGAAACAGCGGCATTCTGGAACAAGTTGCTGAACCAGAACATGGTTATTCGCACCCCCGAAACGCGGGTCAACGATGCGTATCGTGCCTGGCTGATGTACAACTTCCTGAACGTCCCCAAGATCAAGGGACAGTATATGATTTACGATGGAAGGCCGTTTTACGAACAGGTTTACGGTTACAGTGCCGCTCTGTATTGCGACGCCCTTTCTCAATACGGTTACTGGAAGGACACTGAAAAATACCTCGAGAGTCTGTTCAGCACCCAGCAACCGGACGGCGAGTACCTTACGATTTATGGCACGCCCGATAATGGAGCGATGCTTTTCGCGCTCGCTCAGCAATATGCCTTGAGCCACGACCTCGGCTGGTTCAAAACGGTTGCTCCCAAAATGATCAAGTCCTGCGAGTGGATCAGCCGCAGCCGGGCGACGACGCGGATGATGCTGGGTGGAAGCAAGCCACTCACTTATGGACTACTTCCGGCCGGCCCGGCTTATTGCGATTACCAGATCCCGGTCTACTCCTATGTTTCCGATTCATACAACTGGCTGGGAATGCATGAGGCGGCCTTGGCTTTTCAGGAAGCGGGGATGGCGGCGGAGGGCAAACAATGGCTGCGGGAGGCCGATGACTACCGGGATGACATCCTGACTTCGATGCAAGCGGCTCTGGTCGACGTGGGTGGATTCAAAGCGCTGCCCGTCGAGCCCCTCACTCAGAGACTGCTCAAGCAAGGAGGGGGAGACTATTACGGGTTGATCGCACCCGGAATCCTGGAAACCGGAATCTTCGGTCCAAATGACGCGCGCAGCTCTTGGATCACGCGATACATGGATGAGAGAGGCGGTCTACTACTCGGACTTGATCGGTATGCGGATGGTGTGGACCATGCTTACACCTATGGCTATGCTTTGACCGAGCTTCGCGATGGGAACATTGGCAAGTTTCTCCTGACGTTTTACGGAATACTGGCCTACGGCATGTCGCGGGGCACGTACTCGGCTGTGGAGGTTACCCACTTACCTTTCGGCATCAATGAGCTGACCCTGCCGCATACCTATTCGAATACGCAGCAGCTTCGTATGCTGCGCATGATGCTGGTGAGAGAAGAGGGCAATGATCTCCTGCTGGCTTCCGGCACGCCCCGAGCATGGCTGGAACCCGGCGAAGCAATTTCTGTTCAACGAGCTCCAACACCTTATGGCTTGCTCGATTACAACCTTGCCGCTGATACGGCAGGCAATCAATTCCGAGCGACCATTGAGCCGTTAGCGGCTGAGACTGGCAGCTATCCTGAGCATGTTAGGCTTTGGATGCGTACTCCCAGAGTCGGCGAAAAGCCGAAGGATGTCACCCTTAACGGAAAGCCCTGGAGCTCCTTCCACGACGATGTTATTGAGCTGCCAGGCACGATGATGCGACAGAAATTGGAGATCATTTCCCGATATTGAGCGAGTCCAAAATAAACGATGCGCGGGGCACCGATGGGCCGGCATATGCCCTGGGGAAGACAGCCATAGAATTCATCCGGACAAAAACCACGGAGTTTGTATGAGTTCGATAACTTCGTCTGGCGCGCGCGATACACCGTCCTCCGCCGCAACCCCTACCCTTATGGGCGGCGTGGCAGAGGTTGATATTACGCCGCCAGTGGGCCTGCCGCTGTGGGGCTATGCTGCCCGTTCAGGTCCCTCACGCGGCATTTTGGATCCTCTCTTCGCGCGGGTCCTTGTGCTGGAGGTTGGCGAGCAGCGGTTGGCGATGGTCACGCTCGACCTGGGACGGCCGTTCGGGCCGGCATCACTCGAGTCCTTGCGGGCGGCGGTTAGGAAATCGAGCCAAATCTCGAATGTTCTCGTGGTCGCCTCACACACTCATGCGGGGCCGATCGTGCAAGACGAGTACCCCGGGGGAGACACTCCCCACTGGGAAACTGCGGCGCTCACCAAGATCGCCCAGGCTGTCGACGAAGCGCACCGGCATAGCCTGCCCGTGCGGATCGGGACTGGTTATGGCCTGGTCTCGATAGGACACAACCGGCGCCGCGTTAACCAAGATGGAACGATCTCCTGGCTTGATCGCAACCCGACGCGAATCCCCACGGCCCCGGTCGATCCAGTTGTTTCCGTGCTTCGTGTGGACACGCGAGATGGTTCCCCGCTGGCAATTCTCGTG
>PLWR01000288.1 GCA_003165615.1 Acidobacteriota bacterium
GTGGGCGCCGCCCACGTGATCGGGCCCATTCCCATGATGCGCGCCGCCGCCGCCCTTACACGCGAGTGGGGTGTGCCCACCCTGGCCAGCCTGAATCCCATCATGGTGGACGGCGCCGGCATGTGCGGCGGCTGCCGCGTTACCGTGGGAGACAAGGTGAAGTTCGCCTGCGTTGACGGCCCGGAATTCGACGCGCACAAAGTGGATTTCGATGAATTGACCCGCCGCACTCGCGCCTACCTCGACCAGGAACGCCAAACGCGCGAGGCCCACGCTTGCCAGATCGGGCTGGGAAAGTAGCAAGTATTGGAGCGGCCGCCTGTTCTTTAGGTCCGAGGTTCGTCCCGGTTTCGGCCTCTGCACTTTTACTGCGATATGGCGTGTGTTTGTGAATTCGCATCTCTGTTTTGGAGTCCCGGTCGAACGCTAACATGCTACTTCACCGAAAACGAGCGTGGGGGGGGCAATATGCCTAAATAAATTCGGCTCCTCAATCGATTGGCCCGGTTGTCTGTGCAATATGCGGATCGGCGGACAGCCTTTCGCGACAGCGGTATGAAAAAACCTACACGCCCGAGTGGGTCTACCTTGGCGGCTCTTCCGATGCAGTCAGGGGCCGCGGACCAACGGAACAGGGCCCCGCTACGCGTGCTCCTGAAGCCGTTCCCGTATCCATCGTCTGAGAACGGTGGTTTCCCTGACACCCCTGGAGCGCGCGATTTTCTTAAGTTGCTGGGCCTCGGCAGGTCGTAGTTCGATGCTCACCGATGCCCCTTTAGCACGCACAAACACCGGCTCGCGCACCTCTTCTAAACTGTGTTCGAAGTCCGTAAGGTCGTGGTGATCCCAAAAACCCGCCAATTCTTCGACGGAATCCGTATCCGGCAGCCTCTGCCTTCTTAGCGCTTTTTCCATCTGTTGTATCGTCCTTTTTCCTTGCGAGTCATCGGCCGGCCCGTGACCGGAAACCCCTTGCCGTGGGGAAATTGAATTACCACGCAGAAAAGATGGCGCCCGGTGTTCGTTTGCCCGAGTGCGTAATACACCGGATTGGCTCCAGCCGCTTTCGCCCTTTGAATCAATGCTTGCCCAAAACAAACCTCTTCGACTTCGTCGGGCTGGATTCCATGACGCGCTATGTGATCAATTCGATCTGCCGGCCAGATGAATTCGTGAATCTGCACTCAGCAATCCTGGATCAACAATCCGTGCAACCATGGCCCCGGCAACCTCTTGTTGAAACCGCCTCAATCGCCACGGCGGCGGAAGAAACGCTGCCCGCACAATTACGAGTCCTTATTATAACGCCATTTTCGATCACATCCGTCGGTGCCGCTGTCTTTCTGGCGCGCTATGCTTGCTCTTCGGTTTTCCTAGCCGTAACATCATGGCGTGAGAGCCCTCAAGGAAGGTCCCTTTTCCACTCTGCCCATGTGCCTGCTGGGGGCCATCTTGCTCTGCGTGCAGGCGCCGCTGCGCGCGGATGAATTCACCAAGACCTTTCATTATTCCGCGCGCATGTTTTCCTTTGGCACGCTGACCATCGACACGCGCATGGGCAACATCCAGGTGGAAAGCTGGGACCAGCCGCGCCTGGAAATCGACGCCGAAAAGGTGGTGGAGGCGGGGAACCCGAAGAAGGCTGAGCCGCTTTACGATCAGGTGCGGGTGGTGCTGGCGGGGCAAGACAAGCAGGTTCTACTTCAGACCCTTTATCCCGCGCGCCGGCTATGGCGGCCGTTTCGCGGCGAGTCGAAGCTTTCGGTAAACTTTCGCGTTCACATGCCGTTCGACGCCAATCTGACGTTGAAGTGCGTCGATGGTGATGTGCGCGTCAGCGGGTTGATCGGGAAACAGGAAATCAGCGTCAACTACGGCGACGTGGAAATCAACATCCCCTCCATCTACAGGCTGCGCTCATTGAACGCGCGATCCGTCTTGGGCTACGTGCAAAGTGACTTGCATGGTGAAGACAGTGCGGGGTGGGGCCGCAAAATCATGTTTTGGAATTCCCAGGGCGAACAGGACATCAAAGTTCGCGTCCGCATGGGCGGCGTGTACGTCTATAGCGGCGAGTAAGGAGCCAGGCCGAGCAGGCGTGCAGAAGTTCATCGCCCAACCTGCCTCACTCACTCGCCCCCTTTTGGTGGAGCGTACACAAAGAGGGCATGCCCACTCATCAAATACTCGATGTATAATGATTTCACCTTTATTCGTAGTCCATATTGGTAACGGGGCTCGGCGGCGAGGGTGCACATCCTGACAATTGCGCCGGGGACCCGCTTGCTTAACGCAAGAGCTTCCTCCCGAAACTCCCTGAGGTCCAACCGGGAGAGCCCAAACCGCTCGATGCAGCTTTCCAATAGTTCTGCCGCGGCGTGGGCGGGAAGGGGTTGCAAGGCCAGGCGTTCACGGTCGCCCCAGTAGAAAAAGTCGTAAAGCTGGGGGAGGTGCTGCTCCACCTCATCGCGGATCAGCAAATAAACCGGAGTATTGCGCATCCAAAACAGTTCCTTGATTACCTTCGCAACGCCATTCGTCAATGGAGGAAGATGGTCGAGGAAGACTCGGTAGTCACCTTGTTCAACGGTTCGATACAGAGTGCCCTTCAAATGGCTGCTCGACTGTTCCTTGAGCCAGGCCTCAAAGGTTAGTACCGAGATTCCCTCGGCGTGAAGTTGGTGGCGGAGGTTCGGGTCCTTCCGATCATAAAGTTTGCGGACCAGTTGGTGAAGCAGGTCTTGCAGGTCTTTCGCACCGGGGAAGTACAGGCAACGTGCTGCCAAATCTGGAGGGAGCCGGCGAAGGACCGTGGACACCAGTGCGGTTTTCCCCATGCCGGCGGGGCCGCAGATCACCAGACTCTCTCGCTTGCGGACGGCCTCGTCGAGGCGGCGCGCCTCGCTTTCCCGGTCTATGAATACCGGCAGTCCGTGCGCGATAACTCCGGCGGGCTGAACCCGGTGGTCATCTTCAGCTCGCATTGGGCACGCCCTCCAAGGCCTTCATGGATCGTTCTTCAGAGATCCTTGCGCGGAGACTTCCATCTCGGCTGAGACGCGCAAGGCACGATAGTGTCTTTGAATCTCCTATGCGTTTGAGCGCATGGTTGCCCGAACCCCAAAGTCGAGGGAAGGCTACTTAACAACCAAGACCGAACAAGGCGCTGTCCTGGTCAGATTTTGCGAAGTGCCGCCCCATAAACGTTCGAAAAGACGGCTGTGACCCATGAATCCAATAACCAGCAAATCGAAATGATGCTGGCGCGCGTACTCAATAATGGCTTGAACTTCGTGTCCTGACCGGACTTCACACTGCAATTTCACGCCTTCATTTTCTGCCAGACTGAGCGCCTCTGCCGTGACGTGAGCGAAAAACTTGTCAATCTCCTCCTGGTCTTCCATGACCTCACCAACTGTCGCCGCGTAGTGGCTGGGTCGCTCCTTGACAGAAATGGAGTGGACCTCGGCTCCGAACCTTTTCGCGACCGCGAATGCTGATGCCAGGGCTTTCTTGCTTCCTTCCGAACCATCGATGGCGACGAGAATCTTTTCGAACATGGGCTATGCCTCGCTTTCCGCGCCGCCGGCCGTCACAACGGGAAGGGCGGCTACAGGTCCTGCAGGGGATTCATCCCCAGGTCTAAAGAAGCGTTCCGCAATCAAAGTTGGAACGATGGCACTGAGAATTACTACCGTGACCAACCAAGTGTACTGCTGACGATCGATGTATCCATGAGAAAACCCGTACAACGCAGAAATCGTTCCAAAAGTAAGTCCGGTGGACATGAGCAGCGTAATGTAAAGGCTCTTTCTGCGACCAAACCGGAACGCCAGCGTGCTCGGCATCACGGCGATGAACTTCGTTGCCATTTTGACTGCCAACAGGCCGACGACGATCATGAGCGCCATCGGCGAAGCCAACGACTTAACCGCCACCAGCGACCCTGCCTTCAGAAAATAGAATGGAGTCAAAACGGAAAAGGCGATGGCCCTCATCCGGTGCATGAGCACCCGGTTGTGCAAGAACTGCCGCGCCAAAACCAATCCGATCAGGTAGGCCGGCAGGACCGCCTCACTCCCCGCAATATTGGCCATTCCTCCGAGGATGAATAAGATAAAGAGAACGAACTTAATCTCAGGTTCGCTCACGCGATTCCCGACCCTCCGGAAGTACCAACCGGTGACGGCCGGCAAGCTCCATAGGACCACACCCGTCAGGACGACGAACGCGAGCAACCACCGGTTGTAATTGGCAAAGAGGAGCCCCAAGATCACCACCGTGCCAAGGTCATTTACGAAGCAGGCGGAAAGGATGACCTTGCCGATCTCCTTCTCATTCAGCCCGGTTTCGATCATCACCGCGTAAACCACTGCGACCGACGTGGTCGAAAGGGCGATACCACAGATGGCCGCTGATGGGAATTTCCAGTGCAATATCCAGTAAGCGACCGAAAATGCGCCGATGGCTGGGGACAGGCACGCGACCGTGCCGATGGTAAGGCTTTCTTTGAGATTGGCGCGCAGAACGTCAGGATCGATTTCGGCTCCTGCCAGGAACGTCAGCAGGATGCTGCCGAAGCCTGCCAGAAAGTTGATCCAGTCGTTTGGGGTAATGTGCAGCAGGTTGCCGGCCAGAACGCCCACACCGATTTCCAACAGGGCCACCGACATTCCCAGCCGAATGGAAAGCATGCTGGCGACGAGCGCCAAACCCACCCATCGTGAAGCAATAAGCCAAACGTTCACTTGAACCTCGCAAGTTACGAGTCGGCGGGTCAAAAGCAAAAACCCCTGCCACGACCCGGAGTCATGACAGGGGTTATCAACCCGCGGTTGCGGGTGGTTGATTTTTCGGGGCGAACCCCATCGCCCAAGCATCTAATTTACTTCGGTTCGGCTCAGAATTCAATAGCGCCTTTCGCCTCGTTTATCCAGGCTCGCGAGCGCCATGCCCCGGAGTGCTTGCACGCGAACTTAGCGATCAGGGAGCGCACTTTCCCACCCCTGAGCTGCGCTTCTCGTACACTCTGCGAATACGTCGGGATAGGGCGGCCGCCAGAACACAACGGTGCTCCGGTCTGCTCTGCTCAAACACTTTCGGCTATACCGACAAATCGACGATCGCGCGGTCCAGGCGGTCGAGCCGTGCGACGGCAGCCTCCACGGCCGCGGCTCCCGCGGATCGTGCCTCCCGCGCATGGGTCAAAGCCTCCACCGCGATGCGGCTGACTTCGTGCAGGAGCTTCCGAATCTCCACTTCCAACCGGCCGCGACTTTCCTGCACGCGATTGAGGATGTCGTTCTGCACCCGCGAGCAATTGACTTCGAGTAATCGGCCCAGGAATTCCCGCCCTTCGCGCTGGATCACGCCACGGGCCCCCACCAGCCCCAGAACCAAGTCAGCCAGCCATCGCAGGGGTGATGCCGGCTGCGCGACCTCGATCATGTCCCGAAACAAAAACTCCGATCGGGCTCGAAATCCCGTCTCGGGGTCAAGGGCGTGCGGCATCCGCGCCAACTCCCGAATGCCCGCGTCGGCGAGTTTCTTCAGGAAGTCATTCGCCATCTGCACAAAACGACTGGCGACTCGGCGATATTCCTCTTCTCCCTCCGCTTGCTCAGTCCGCAGCCAGGGCATAACGTGCCGTTGTGCAATTTCCTGGGCCTCATGCATGATGGCGCGCCGGTATGAGGGCCCCATCCTGCGCGGTAGGGATCGCATGGCCCGCTGGAATTCCTCCTCTGCCGGAGGCCAAACGGAACCGAGGAACTCTCTATGCCGGTCCACAAACACGTCAGAGAGATGCCGCTGCTCAGCCATCCAGAGGAATTCGACCTCGCGCATCGAGCGTTCCGCCTCCGCGATGGTCTCCTTCATCGCCGCGATTCTCTGCTCAGACTCCTCGATGGGCCGCTCGAGCGCTTCGCGCTCCTCGGTGATGATGGCCAGTAGTTGCTCGCTCAGGCGCTGCACGCCCCGGTCGCAGGCCTCCTGGATGAGTCGACGACCGGAGCCTTGAACAAGGTGCTCAAGTGCCGCCAGCAGTTTTCCCCAATCCCGCTCCAGCCCCCGGTTTTCCAGACGCTCTGCGGCGCTGACTTCAAAAACCGACCCCACCGGCCGCTGGAGACGTTTTTCCAGAACCTTCTGGGTGAACCCTACGGCCGCGGCTCTTTCCGCATCGGTGGTGCGGTCGGCCTTATTTAGGACCAGGATAAGATTCTGAACCTGCCGTCCCACGGTCGTAACCAGCGCCAGCTCCTCGCCTGCCAGCGGAGGATCCGCGCCAACCACCACTAGGGCGGCGTCGATATGGGGTATGAAGGCCTCAGTGGCGGCCGTATTGCCCGTGAACACCGACCCTAACCCCGGCGTATCGACAAAGCACATCCCGGTTGAGAGCAACGCGCTGGGCACAAATACTTCCGCGCCTCGCACCCCCTTGGCATTTTCCGGGTTGTGTTCTTCGGAAACGTACTGGTCGAGCTCGGAAGCGGCGATCTGCTGCCATTCGCCATCCCGGAACTGGATGCGCGCCCTCTTGTGCGCGCCGTATCGGATGACGGTGGGCACCGCGGTCACAGGAATAAAACCCACCGGGAGAACGGGCTCCCCAATCAGGGCATTGATCAGGGTTGACTTGCCACGCTTGAACTGCCCGATACACGCAAGGTAAAAGCGGCCCTCCGACACGCGGGCAGCGAGGTCACGAGCTTCATCCGCCACCCGCTTCGTGCCAAGCTCCTCCCCCAACACCGCCACCCGAAGGAGCCGGCCAGCGCCATCAATGTCACTCGTTTGGGCGAGTGGACTCAGACTCGGGTTTCCCTGCTGCATGTTCATGGCAATTGAAGGAGGGCCTTAACCTGCCGTGGTCGCTGACCCGCGCACAGTCAAACTCCCTTTTTTCCTCTTAATACCGTGCTACGAATCAGCTCGGTTTCATGCATGAAAGCTTGGATCAGATTCTCCCATTCAGCCCTGTCCGGAGGGGTAAATTCCACGGCGTACCCCTTCATTCGTTCGGGCCGAGCATTTTCCAGGATGACCCAGAGCGTGGAAAGCTCTGCAACCAGCATCTGTTTGGGCTCGGGTTTTTGCAGTCGAACGGAGAAGTGCCGCAGGCCTGCGTGCAGCCGGCTTCGAATCGTCGCCATCTTGTCGCGAATGAATCGGGTCTGTTCCACTGAAAGCCGTGAGGGTTCGCCTTGCTCAGCACTACCTTCGGCTGAACGGAGAACCAGTTCCATCCGATCCAAGGCGGTGTCAAAAAGAATTCCAACGGTGGCAAGTCTTCGCGCGTGAAGTTCGTCCAAAGCCATATGTGCCCTTGTGCCTTATCGTGGCCCCCGGCGGGCGGAGGTTTGGATTTCTCCTCCGCCTCCGCCCCGTTTCAGCCTGGGGGCGCGATGAATGGATGGCCCTGCTTCTTGGGCCGTTAGAGTGCGCCGCGAACTATCTCTAACGTGACCCGCGCTCCCTCTGCCCAACAAAAAACTCCTGGCGCCGGTGAGCGGCCAGGAGTCATCAGTCCAATAAAAGGACGGTTGCAGGCGAACTCCATCGCCCGAGAAAAATGTATTATATCACTTCACGGGTACTGGCCTAAATTGAACGTGCCGCCGCCATCCCGGCGGCTCTGTGCCGGCTGGAAGCCGGCGGGCCACCCGAAATTAGGACACTACCCCGTGTCGGGCACGCATCACAATTTTCCATCGGCGTGGTAAAGTCAAAAGGGGCACGGTCCGGTGACGACAAAGACACCTCAACTCTCAAAACTCGTATTGCTCTCCGTGGACGGTTTGCGTCCAGACATCTATCGCGCGCCGGAATCGGCCCACCGCTTCCCGAACCTCCTGGCGCTCGAAAAGGCCGGCGCGAGCGCAGAGTCGGTGGAGACCATCTATCCCTCCACCACGTATCCGGCGCACGCCACGATTGTGACGGGCCTCGCCCCGCGCGCGCATGGAATTTACAGCCACCTTGCTTCGCTCGATCCCACGGAAAAGGCCCGGCCCTGGTGCTGGTTTGCGCCCGTGCTCAAGGCGCCGACGCTGTGGGATGTGGCGCGCGCCAGCCGCCGCCGGACTGCCGCCCTTAGTTGGCCGGTGAGTGCTGGCGCGGGCATCGACCACAACATTCCGGAAATCTGGAACCCTGCCGTCGCCGACCCGCACCGGGATTTCGAAACCCCCGCGCGGCACTCGACTCCCGGTCTTTTCGCCGAAGTGGCGCAATTGCTGATGCCGATGCTGGGCAAGGCTGATCCCGACCAAATACGCGGCGCAGCGGCGCTCCACCTGTGGAACCACTACCGGCCGGATCTGCTCATGGTGCATTTTGTTTGGTACGATTCGCAGGCGCACGCCTTCGGCCCGGCGTCGCCGCAGGCGCTCACGGCGCTGGAATCTGCCGACCAGGCGGTTGGAAAGATTCGCGATGCCATTTCCTCCGACCCCGCGACCACGCTGGTGGTGCTTTCCGATCACGGTTTTGTGCCAGTGGAGAAGGAGGCTGCGCCCCTGGTGGTTTTAGCCGAGCACGGACTGTTTGCGCGCGGCGCGGACGGCTCGCTGACCTTGCGGCGGCTGGGAGCGGTGAACGCTGGCGGATCGCTGGCGGTCTACTGGCTGGAGGAACCTTCCGCTGATGACCGGCGGTGCCTGGCGACAGCCTTGGATCGGCTGCGTGAGACAGGCGCGGTGCAGGAGATTGTGGACCGACAACAACTGGAAGCGCTGCAAGCCGACCCCGACGCCGAATTTATGATTGAGGCCGCGCCCGGTTATGGATTCTCCGACCGGCTGGAAGGACCCGTGGTGAGCAAGAGGTCAAAGGATCGCGGTACTCATGGATACTTGCCCTCCCACCCGGGCATGGAGGCAATGTTCATCGCGGTGGGACGGCAAATCGCTCCCGGAAAAAACCTCGGGCGCATATCGCTGAAGCAGATCGCGCCGACCCTGGTGGAAATAATGGGATTACCGGGCGATATTCTGGCGCCGGGAGAAAGACCGTTGGCACTGGCGGAAAGTTTAAAGGGTGAAGTTTAAGGGCTAAAGTTCAAAGGCTAAAGTGTAAAGTCGGAAGTCAGTATTCCCGAGATAAGCAGACCTTTTACCCTCTACCCTTTACACCTTACCCTGCACCCTTCCGATTCACCTTTTGCTTTTCCCCCTTTTTATCCTTTAACCTTCACACTTTAACCTTTACAGTAGGACCCTATGGCTCGGGAGCTTCCACCTCTGGCGCAAGCCGTCGAGAGCTACCTCGCGTCTCGCCCGCGGGCAGCGCGCTGGCTGGAGCGGATGGCGGGGCGTCGGTATCGGCTGGCAACCTTCCCCGACCGCCCGCACCCCGTGGTGGTCATTGCGCATCGGGGTCGATACCCGGCGCGAATCGAGCAGTTGGCGCGCGCCGTCGAACAGGATTGGGCCGAAACCCCGCCTCCATGCCGCGATGCGTACGAAGAAATCCTGAAGCAAGCGCCGGGACTGATTGTGGTGCAGTTGCGACGCAAAAATGTGTGCGGGTGCCTTGGCCACCGGCACGTGCTGGTGAAAGAAATTCCATTTTCCGAGCCCCACGACGCTTTCGGTGATGCCGCCGTCGGCGAGATGGACATCGCCTTTGACCGCGTGGAAAGCTGGCTGGCACAGCCGATAATGGATACCGCGCTCGATACGCAGTTCATCGCCGGAAGCCGGCTGAAGGAATTCCACGAGCAACAATTGCGCTTCCGCCTGCTCAGCATCCTGCTGCACGAAACCCACCACATGGTAGCGCCCCAGGCCACCGAAGACGTGGTGCGCGGGCGCAGCCTGACGTTCTATCGCGAAGCCCTGGCAAATTACGTCGAGATTGCCCGCGCCACCTTGTCCTTCACCATCGACCGCTCGTTTTCGCGGTTGGGGAAAGAGTAGGAGAGCGTCCGTAGAAATTAGTCATCCGAACTTCGTCACTCACAAATTGTCACTCGTCACTGTTCTTGACTTTTCGCTCGACGGGGGGGCGCCGCCTCCTTACAATGGCAAGTTCATGCAGACAGCAAAGTTCACCACGAAGCGTTTGGCCGTCTACTCCCTGATGGGGGCAGCGCTGGCAGCCTTGGGTTATCTTGCGGGTTGTCATCGCGGGACGGCCACGCGCCCGGTCACCAGGCAAGTCGTGGTGCTGGGTTTTGACGGCGCCGATCCCAAACTCGCTGCCAAGTGGATGGCGGAAGGCAAGCTTCCCAATCTGGCGCGGCTGGCTCGCGAAGGCACTTTCAAACCACTGGGGACTACCAACCCGCCGGAGTCGCCCGTGGCGTGGGCGTCATTCGCAACCGGGCTCAACCCGGGGGGCACGGGAATCTATGACTTCCTGAAGCGCGACCCGGAAACTTACCTGCCGGAATTGGCGCTGGTCTCACGCGAGCGGCCCAAGTTTCTGTGGGGACTGATTCCCATCAGGCGGCCGAAAGTGACCAACTTGCGCAGCGGCGTGCCCTTCTACAAAGCAGTGGCTGATGCCGGTTACAAAACCACCGTCATTCGCATGCCGCTGGAATTTCCACCCACGGCGATTCCAGGAGGAAAGTTGTGGTCAGGCCTGGGCGTCCCTGACCTGCGCGGGACGTGGGGAACCTTCTTCTATTTCAGCTCCGACCTGACGTCGTTTGACACTGGCGACACCGAGTTTGGCGGCAAGCTGGTACGGCTGGAGTTGAGCGGCAACCACGCGGCGACGACCATTGAAGGTCCCGTGGACCCCACGAGTGAAAAGCTTACACGCCTGTCAGTCCCCATTGAATTCACCGTCTCGCCTGACGGTAAGGCGGTAACCATCAACCTGCAAGGTCACAGCGCCACCATCGGCGAGCGGCATTGGAGCGACTGGTTCCACGCCAAGTTCCGCGTAACGCCTTTCCTCTCCCTCAGCTCGATTTGCCGGTTTTACATTTTGCAGTCGTCGCCGGATTTGCGTGTGTACATGTCGGCGTTGAACCTGGACCCGGAAGATTCACCGCTGCCGATTTCCTCGCCCCCCGGTTACGCCGCGGAATTGGCGAAGCAGCACGGCCTGATGAAGACCCTGGGCTGGTGGCACGACACCTGGGCGCTGAACGAAGAGCGCATCGACGAGGGCGTCTTCCTGGAAGATTGCTGGCGCACCATGCAGCAGGAGCGCGAAATCCTGCTGGACGAGTTGAAGAACGATCCACCCAGTTTGCTGGTGTCGGTCTTCACCGCCACCGACAGCGTCAGCCACATGTTCTGGCGCTTAACCGACCTGCAGCATCCGCGCTATGATCCCGCGCTGGCCGCCAAATACGGTGATGCCATTGAGCAGACCTACGAGCGCATGGACGCCATCGTGGGCGACGTGATGCGCGCCATGAAACCTGATGGCACCCTGATTATTGTCTCCGACCACGGCTTCCACTCCTGGCGAAAGGGATTCAATACCAATACCTGGCTGGTGAAAAACGGATTCATGACGCTCAAGAATCCCGACGCGGCGGACAAGCAGTACAACCTCGATAACTTGTTCGGACAGGGGAGCTTCTTTCCCAATACCGATTGGAGCCGCACCCAGGCCTATGCCGTGGGCTTGGGCCAGGTGTACCTAAACCTGCGCGGGCGCGAGAAATATGGAATCGTCAGCCCCGGCGCCGATTCGCAGCGGATTCTTGAGGACCTGCGCCAGAAGTTGCTGGTCCTCGAGGACCCGGACACCCACGAGAAAGTAATCGAAAACGTCTATCTCGGCAGCGAGATATTCCATGGTGCGCGATTGAGCGAGGCGCCTGACTTGCAGATGAGCTTTCGCGATGGCTATCGCACCTCGTGGCAGACCTCACTGGGAGCCGTCCCGGCAGGCATTATCGTGGCGAACATGAAAAAGTGGAGTGGCGATCATTGCGCGTCGGACCCCAGTGATACTCAAGGTATCTTTTTTTCCAACCGGCCATTTCCCGCGCCGCCCTCTATTTTGGATATCTCGCCGACGGTGTTGAGCCTGCTGGGCGTGGCACCGCCGTCCGGGCTGGATGGCCACGCGCTCAGCCCGCAATGAGGATGCAAGGCATCGGAGAGATCAGACCCGCGAATAGGGTCGAAGGGCGTAAGGGCCGGGAGGAGGATCGGTTTGCCTTGTTCGCCACCAAAGCCAGACAACCACGGCGATCATTCCCAGCCAGCCGATCACCCGGACCACGGCGGCGATTTTGGTGTCGTATTCCAGCACGCCCATTTGCGTGAACATGGTCGCCCAGTCGTGCTCGGCAAAATCGGGATCGCCCACGGTAACGTACTGAAGCTCCATGCGGCGCGAGTCTGCCATGTATGTGGCGACGTTCAGGAAGTTTTCAAAGAAGAAGAAAGAAGAGAACGCTACGCCGGTGGCTTGGCGCTGAAAGGCAAAATAGACGGCCAGCATCACGGGCACCCCGAGCTGCAGAAGGGTTCCTCCCGCCACCATCAGGGTGTGCCCGAAGTAACTGAAGAACAAATGGCCGCCTTCATGAATGGGCACGAACACATAATCGATCAGCAGGTACCCGGACTTGTCGGTCAGCGCGTAGAGCAGAAAGATTGCGTAAAAAGCCAGCCAGCCGATGCGCGCGGGCTTGGAAACGGGCTCCCATTTTTCGCGAAGGGGTTCAAGAAATTCCCAATCCATCAGCAACCTCACCGAACTTTCCGTGGGCTTCACCCATGGCTAATCACGGTTTGCCCCTTCGGGGCAGACGGCGCGAACGACGTGATTCTTGATAAACGCTTCAACTTCCGCAAGGCTTGAATACGGAACCAGCGTGCAGTTCGGGTGGGTATTCCCTATTATGAGAAATGAGATCTTATCTCTAACATTGATGGTATAAAACAGTATTACCTTTTTATGGGTTGCCCCAAGGAGGTAGCCCGCCTCGAAGCCTATGCCGAAGGATGAACCGGAAACCTCGCCGATGAAGAGATCGCAATCCTCAAGCCATGACATATCGCGCCGGTATACCGCCTGCGGGCCGAGCAAGCGGTCAGCGGCGCGGGCATCGTCGTTTACCAGGTGGCGGGTCAGGACCTCGTGCCCCAGGTCTTCCAGCCATTGCACCATGCTTCTGGCTGTTTCCAGGGTGGAGCGGTCGCCAGCAACAGTGAAGCCAAAATAGATTTTCATGGGAGATTCTCATGAGTATCAAAGTCGCCACTCCGGCAGCAAAGCGGCGCGTGCTCGCGAGCATGAGCGCAGGTTTTCACCCAATCATTCTAGCACATTGTTGCCATGCAACTTGCCAACGCCCCGCCTGCCTTGACGCCCTCTACCTTTTCACCTACAGTTATTCCTTTGTAAACTTGTGGCGGCATTCTAAGGTCAGCAGCTCACGTTATCCGCGCAGGTGATTTTGGTGTCATTTAAACGTCTGGTCCCCGCCTCGGTAATCCTCGCTGCCTTGCTGGCGCTGCCCGTATACGCCCTCACTCCGGTGGCCGGGCGCAATGGCATGGTAGCTTCCAGCGAGCCCTTGGCAAGCCAGGCCGGCGCGGAAGTGCTTCAGGCGGGCGGCAACGCCGTGGATGCCGCGGTGGCAGTGGGATTCGCGCTGGCGGTCACCTTTCCTCGTGCGGGCAACCTCGGAGGCGGCGGCTTCATGCTGATTCGCATGGCCAACTGCGAGGCCATCGTCGTGGATTACCGCGAGCAGGCGCCGGCGGCCGCCACGCGCACGATGTATCAGGACGCGCAGGGAAATTTGATTCCCGGCGCCAGCACTACCGGCGCGCGTGCTGTCGGAATTCCCGGCACCGTCAGCGGATTGGCAATGGCGGAAGAGAAGTACGGCCATCTGGGACTGGCACGCGTTATGGCTCCGGCCATTCGCCTGGCGCGAAATGGCTTTCCCGTTAGCTATTCACTGGCCGAGAAGTTTCGCTCCGAACGCGCTCTCCTGGAGAAGTTTGACGGCTCCCGCCACATTTTCCTGCATGACGGGATTCTCTACGAGCCCGGCGCGATCTTCCGGCAGCCTGACCTGGCTCACACGCTCATCGCCATCGCCAAGCGCGGCGCGCCAGGCTTCTATTCTGGCGCGACTGCCAGGGCGATTGTGGCCACCATGCGAAAGTACAACGGCCTCATCACGCGCGAGGATCTGGAGCATTACCAGGCCAAGTTGCGACCGCCGCTAGTGGGCCATTTCCGCGGCTTTGACATTCTGAGCGTTCTCCCACCCAGCGCCGGCGGCACCATGCTGATCGAGATGCTGAACGTGCTCGAACCGCTCGATCTGGGCGCCACAAACTCCTACGAATCGATTCACCTGCTGGCGGAGACGATGCGGCGCGCCTACGCCGACCGCGCTTCCTACATGGGCGACGCGGATTTCGCATCCGTGCCGGTGGCCGGCCTCACCTCGCCTCGTTATGCCGCACAGTTGCGCGAGGAAGTTCTTCACGCGCGCCCTGAGGCCCCGGTTCGGCCCGGCGCGCCGCAGACTTTTGAGTCCGGCGCCACCACGCACTTTTCGGTTGTCGATGCCGAGGGCAACGCGGTGGCGAATACGTATACGCTGAACGGTTGGTTCGGTTGCGGTGTGACCGTGGAAGGCGCGGGATTTCTGCTCAATAATGAAATGGACGACTTCGCCGCGAAGCCCGGCTCGCCCAACCTGTTCGGACTGGTGCAGGGTGAAGCCAACGCCATCGTGCCGCACAAGCGTCCCCTCTCGTGCATGACGCCGACCCTCGTGACGCGTGACGGGAAGGTGCGCCTGGTGCTCGGTTCACCCGGCGGCAGCACGATCACCAACACGGTTTTACAGGTTTTGCTCAATGTCCTCGTTTATAAGATGGATGTTCTTCAGGCCGTAACCTCGCCGCGCTTTCACGATCAGTGGATGCCGGACCGCTTGGAATTCGAGCGGGTGGGTTTCTCATCTGACACCCTGGAGAAACTCCAGCAGGCCGGCTACCCGGTGAGTTTTCGCGATAGTATTGGCGACTGCGAAGCCATCGAGATTGCTCCCGAGTCCGGATGGCGATTTGGCGCTTCCGATCCCCGTGCGGATGGAAAGGCGGTTGGAAACTGATGGAATACGGTCTCTCCACGTACCTTTACGTCAATGAGCGGCTCAGTTCGCACAACCTGGACAAGATCCTGGGGGCGGGATTCCAGAACATTGAACTGTTTGCCGCCCGCCAGCACCTGGACTATACGGACCGCAATCACGTGCGCGACGTGGCTCAGTGGTTTCGCGACCATCAAGTGAANNGAAACTGCATTCCGTCCATGCGCCGATCTACGGCGACGCGGCTTGGGGGCAACTGGGCGGGATCGCCGTTTCCGTCGCTTATCTGGAGCGCCGCCTGCGCATCGATTCCATGGATGAAATCAAGCGCGCCCTCGACATCGCCGATGATCTGCCCTTTCGCTACCTCATCGTGCACATGGGATTGCCGGACGAAGAATACGATCTGAGCAAATTCGACGCGGTCATGACTTCGCTCGAGCACCTGAAGGTCTTTGCCAAGGACCGCGGCGTGCAATTGCTGCTCGAGAATATTCCCAACGAACTGGGGACACCGGAGCGGTTGGTGGAGTTTCTTCAGTACACGCGCTTGAACGTGAAGATCTGCTTTGATACGGGTCACGCGCATATGACCCACGGTCTGCATCCGGCGTTCGAAACGTTGCGCGCCTACATCGCTTCGACTCACGTCCATGACAATCGACGCGAAAAGGACGATCACCTGATGCCCTTCGACGGCGACATTGATTGGACAGAAGCGGTTCGCGACCTGCGCCGCGGCGAGGGCCAGTTCCCCGTGCTCTTTGAAATTCGCGATTATGGACCGGAGATAACCAGCCTCTCGCGCCTGGCAGAAGTCATGAACCGCATGGAAGACATTTCCGAGGAGGAATAAACCGTTGCCCCCAGTCGTTGAAATCCGCCGAGTTGCCGAATACGCCGGCCAGGAAGTAATTCTGCAAGGCTGGCTCTATAACCTTCGGGAAAGTGGCAAACTGCTGTTTCCGCTTTTCCGTGACGGCACGGGAATTATCCAGGGCGTGGTGGTGAAGAGCGCCGTACCGCCGGAAGTGTTCGATTCTGTGCGCGGGCTTACACAGGAATCTTCGCTGCGCGTCACCGGCAAGGTGCGGGCTGATAAGCGCGCCCCGGGCGGCTTCGAAATGGACGTCTTGAATGTGGAAGTTCTGCAACGCATTCCGGTGGAGACGCCTTATCCCATAACGCCCAAGGACCACGGGATCGATTTCCTGATGGACCATCGTCACTTGTGGCTGCGTTCCACGCGGCAGCGCGCCATCCTGGGGGTGCGCCACGAGATCATCAAGGCCGTGCGTGATTTCTTTGACGACCGCGGCTTCACCCTGGTGGATACCCCCATCTTTACCCCCGCCGCATGTGAGGGCACCACCACGCTTTTCGAAGTTAACTACTTTGACGATAAGGCCTACCTGACCCAATCTGGGCAACTCTATAACGAAGCCAACGCCATGGCGGTAGGCAAAACTTACTGCTTCGGCCCCACCTTCCGCGCGGAGAAATCCAAGACCCGCCGCCATCTGACGGAGTTCTGGATGATCGAGCCGGAAGTCGCCTACTGCGACCTCGACGGGCTGCTGGAACTGGCGGAAAACTTCCTCTCGCACATCGTGCAGAGCGTGCTTAAAAACCGGGCTTCGGAGCTGGCGGTCATCGGGCGCGACCCGGCCAAGCTTGCAGCGATTGCTCCGCCGTTTCCGCGGCTGCGTTACGACGAGGCGGCGGAGATGCTGAACGAGGCCTTCAAGGACGGCAAGCTGGAGGCACCGTTTGAGTATGGCAATGACTTTGGCTCTCCGGACGAGACCTGGCTCAGCTCGCAGTTTGACCGGCCGGTGATGGTTCATCGCTATCCGGCCGACGTGAAAGCTTTCTACATGGAGCCGGACCCGCTCGATCCCCGCTATGCGCTGTGCGTGGATGTGCTTGCGCCGGAAGGATACGGCGAGATCATTGGCGGGTCGCAACGCGTGTCGAGCTACGAGTTGCTCAGCAGCCGCATCGACCACCACAAGCTGCCGCGCGAGGCCTTCGAGTGGTACCTTGACCTG